>NZ_JAMOKS010000014.1:0-189496 GCF_023656785.1 Parabacteroides caecihominis | reverse complement strand
AGTTGGGCGATTGCCTTCTTCTTGATACTCTCAAAATCAAATTCTTCTTTCATAAAAAAACTGTGGTAGCAAAGTTAATATTTTATTTCTTGTCTTTGCTGACACAGTTTAATTTACAGACTCTCTGAATCCTACGGTTATCATCTACCGGAATGATAAAGTGTATCTTCTTTCTATTATATATGTATCAGAAACCACCAAACAGGCTTCGCCCGCTACGTATGAGATACAGCAAGATGGTAGCCAGTATTTTATCGCCACTGCATCCAAACGGCTCTATATAGATTATGATTCGGCAAAAGATGTACTTAGCATTTCATCGCTGGGTGACTATCTGCATAACTAACCAGCTATCTAGCCATCTTGAAATCAATATTTCAATAGAACAATCTTTCAATCATGGAACTAATAAATAAAGATACCCCACAAGTCAAAGAATTTATTTCTTCGCTTGATTCAATGCTGAACGGTATTGAATCCATAGTCAAGCACTATAAACCCCACCTGAATGGAGAACGTTTTCTTTCCAACCATGAAGTTTCCAAGAAACTGAATGTCAGTTTGCGAACCTTGCAAGAGTGGAGAGATACAGGAGTAATCCCCTTTATCCAGATAAAAGGCAAAATCATCTATCGCCAAAGTGATATTGATAAGCTACTCCAAAAGCACTACTTTGAAAGCTGGAAAGAATAACTAGCCAAAAGAGTATGATTTCCACTATCTTAAAAAGAAATCTCTTTTATTGAGGTGGAAATTATACCTTTGCATTCCAAATAGTTGCAATTATGAAGTTTGTAATAGAATCCGGCGCACCTGCCGACATTGACGAATTAGAAAAGTTATATGATGATTTGAATGATTATCTATCGGCTACTATCAATTATCCCGGATGGATAAAAGGTATTTATCCTGTTCGTGAAAATGCGGTTGCTGGCATAGAAGATAATACACTTTTCGTTGTCAGGCATAATGGAAAGATAGTTGGTTCTGTTATCTTAGACCATCACCCCGATGAAGCCTATAATAATGTAAGGTGGAAAATAGATGCTGACTACAGCCGTATTTTTGTGATACGCACTTTTGTAGTGCATCCCTCATTCTTGAAAATGGGTATTGGTCGTGCTTTGATGGACTATTCGTTTGAACTGGCTCAACAATCAGGCATAAAATCTATCCGTTTGGACGTGTATGAAAATAATCTTCCGGCAATCTCCCTCTATGAGAAATGCGGTTTTGAATACATTGATACCGTAGATTTAGGCTTTGGAAACTACGGGCTGGACTGGTTCAAACTGTATGAGAAACTTGTTTAAACTCTATTCAAGTAGAAGACGTTTTCCTCATGCCAGCCCCGAAAACATTGTTTTTCGGAATTTAATTTGAATCATTGACTTTTCCAGTGAAGTATTTAGTCTGTGCAAGTCTTTAGATGAAAATACGCTCGAAATGAAATGAGAGGAAGATTTTTATCTAAACCGAAGGCTTGGACTTGAACAGGCTAAATACGGAACTTACCTTTGTCAATGCTTCATATTGAGTTCTGGAAAACTTACTTTAAAAGAAAAGGATTGAAAAAATGAAATTCATTCTTCCCAATCCTTTTTCAATATTAGCTACTACCTTTATTATATAGCCAATTCCGACAGACAGCTATTTACTTTTTGCATATCTTTGAAAATGTTCTGATCCAGTACCCGTGCATAGTGTTTTGTTACGCTGGTATCGGCATGACCTAACATTTTGGCTACGTTCTCCATACTCACGCCATTTGCAAGGCATATAGAGGTGGCATAGGAGTGCCGGGCTGAATGTGTGCACAAATTTTTCTGCAACCCGCATACATCGGCAATTTCTTTCAAATAACTGTTCATGCGCTGATTGCTCAACACTGGCAATAGTTTTCCGGTACATTCTGCCACATTTTTATATTTTTCAAGTATAGAAGCTGCCACAAGTAGCACAGGAATGTTACACATGATTTTTGTCTTTTGGCGGTTCTTCCTTATCCAAAGTTCCCCTCTGTTATCTTTTACCAAGTGTTCAGGTGATAAATCTTTCACATCGCTGAACGCCAGACCTGTAAAAACGCAAAAAATGAAAACGTCCCGTACCTGTTCTACTCGCTTAATGGTGAACTCTTTGGCAAGAATGATTTTAATTTCGTCCATTGTTAGGAATTCAGGATCGGTTTCTTCCAGTTTGAAGCGGTAGTAAGCAAACGGATCTTTCTTTATCCAGTCGTTTTCCAAAGCAATACGGATAATCTTCTTCAAATTCTTCAATCGGGTGATAGCGGAATTCTGTGCACAACCTTTTTCAATCTTCAAGAAAGCATCGAACTTAGAAATAAAGTTGGCTTCTAAGTTGTTGAGGGGAATATCCGATAGCTGATATTCTTTCTTAATGAATTCCTCTAAATATCGGGTAGTGGTTTCATACCGTTGAACTGTCTTGCTAACGAAGTCTTTGCCGATTAGCTTACGGCTTTGTTCGTTATGCTCCCTGAATACCTGCAATAGTGTTTTGCTATCTTCGTCCACACCATAAAACAATTTCCTCACAAGATCAACAGTGATAACTTTGCCAGAAGTTTCCAGTTCTCTATAAATTTGGTGTACGTGCGAACGTGTGATTTCTAAATAGTGGTTCAGTTCCACCGACATACGGTCTTTGCCTTTTGAATTCTCTTTTGCCTGATTCCATAGGTTTACAGGACAGCTTCTTTTGATAGAAATATCTACCATACAGCCGTTTACAGTAATTCTCATGCACACGGGTGCTTCCCCGTTCTTTAATAATTTGCCTTTCTTGATGAAGAACAAAACAGAAAATGATTTACGAGCCATTTTTACATCGTTTTTTAGAGTTACAAAACTATGTATTCTCTTCCAAAGTACGACCATGCAAAAAGCTATGAATCAGTGAGAAAGATGCAAATTCGTGGGACTTTTTCGAACTAAATTTTAGTCCCACGATTTATCCACCGATAATATGCTTGAAACGGCTGTTTTCTGCTACCTGCTAGAAAAAAGAAATCCCCGATAATGCTTGATTATCAGGGATTTGCTTGATTTTTCTTTTGTTTTCAGTGATCCGCCTGGGGTTCGAACCCAGGACCCCATCCTTAAAAGGGATGTGCTCTACCTGCTGAGCTAGCGAATCATCCTGTGCGTTGCTTCTGCAATGCGGGTGCAAAGATAGAAGGTTGTTTTTTATTATGCAAATATTCCAATGACTTTTTTGAATATTTTTTCATCTAACAAACGAAACACATTGGCTCACTGTACATAACCGGAACTAGATCTTTTCAGGTGTCACCTCCACATATTCGCCATTGACTAATACTGTTACTGGCCATCGTGTATCACTACTCATTTAAAAAGGTGCAAAAAAAGGCTGAAAGGGTATATGAAGAATACAATACCACCATAGATTTTAGAATCTGAAGATATTTATGTAAGTTTGTCCTGGAAAAAAATTACAAAATACATTCTTAAAAATATGGCAGACGACAAGAAAATTATTTTCTCGATGGTAGGCGTGAGCAAGACTTTCCCGCCGCAGAAACAAGTACTGAAAAATATTTATCTGTCTTTCTTTTATGGAGCCAAGATCGGTATCATCGGTCTGAACGGTTCCGGTAAATCTACGTTGCTGAAGATTATAGCCGGCATTGAAAAGGAATATCAGGGAGAAGTGGTCTTCTCACCCGGATATTCGGTAGGTTATCTGGAACAGGACCCGAAACTGGAACCAGGCAAAACCGTAAAGGAGATCGTACAGGAAGGAGTACAGGAAATCGTTGATACATTAAAAGAATACGAAGAGGTAAACGAAAAGTTCGGTGATCCCGAAGTGCTGGAAGACCCGGACAAGATGGATGCGCTGATCGCCCGTCAGGCCGAATTGCAGGATAAGATCGACGCAACCGACGCCTGGAACCTCGACAGCCGCCTGGAGCGTGCAATGGATGCCCTGCGTTGCCCGCCTGAAGACCAGATCGTGGATACGCTGTCCGGAGGTGAGCGCCGTCGTGTAGCTCTTTGCCGTCTGTTGCTTCAACAGCCGGACGTGTTGCTGCTCGATGAGCCGACCAACCACCTGGATGCCGAGTCTATTGACTGGCTGGAACAACATTTGCAGCAGTATGCCGGAACAGTGATCTGCATCACACACGACCGTTACTTCCTCGATCACGTGGCCGGTTGGATTCTTGAACTCGACCGTGGCGAAGGTATTCCCTGGAAAGGCAATTACTCTTCCTGGCTGGATCAGAAGACTAAGAAAATGGCTCAGGAAGAAAAGCAGGCCAGCAAACGCCGCAAGACGTTGGAACGCGAGCTGGAATGGATCAACATGGCTCCGAAAGCTCGCCAGGCTAAAGGTAAAGCTCGTCTGAACTCTTACGAAGCCTTGCTGAACGAAGACCAGAAAGAGCGCGAAGCCAAGCTGGAAATCTTTATCCCGAACGGTCCCCGTCTGGGTAACAAGGTGATCGAAGCGCAACATGTAGCCAAGGCATTCGGTGAAAAACTATTGTTCGACGACCTGAACTTCATGCTTCCTCCGAACGGTATCGTGGGTGTGATCGGTCCGAACGGTGCCGGTAAAACAACACTATTCAAGATGATCATGGGCATGGAAAGCATCGACAAAGGTACATTCGAAGTGGGTGAAACCGTAAAAGTAGGTTATGCCGACCAGACACATAAAGACATCGACCCGAATAAAACAGTCTACCAGGTTGTTTCCGGCGGACAGGAATTTATCCGCGTAGGAGGAAAAGAAATCAACTCGCGTGCTTACCTGTCACGTTTCAACTTTGCAGGAGCCGACCAGGAAAAACTTTGCGGCGTCTTGTCAGGTGGAGAACGTAACCGCCTGCACCTTGCCATCACACTGAAAGCCGAAGCCAATGTGCTGTTGCTCGACGAACCGACCAACGACATCGACGTGAACACGCTGCGTGCCCTGGAAGAAGGTCTGGAGAACTTCGCCGGATGCGCCGTTGTCGTTTCGCACGACCGCTGGTTCCTCGACCGTATCTGTACACATATCCTGTCGTTCGAAGGCGATTCGAATGTGGTCTTCTATGAAGGTACTTATTCCGAATACGAAGAATACAAACGCAAGCAGGGTAGCGACACTGAACCGAAGCGTGTACGTTATCGCAAACTTATTGTTGACTAATTACTATTTTATTATTCATAATTCATTTAGAACCATGAAAAAAAGAATGCTCTGCATGGCGGCCATAGCCGCAGCATTTTTGTGCTTCGGAAGCGACGCAAATGCACAGAAGACAACCAAGTTGTTCAACGGAAAAGACCTGTCAAACTGGAACTTTGTCGTTGACAAAAATTCCGTTCCGCCCGAACAGGTTTATTCCGTAAGCGACGGTGTGATCAAGATCAAAGGCCAGCCTTTCGGTTATATGTACACGAAAGAAAAGTACGATAACTACAAGCTGCACGTGGAATGGCGCTGGCCGAACGGTGACCAGAATGCGAACAGCGGTATTTTCCTGCTGATCGCCGATCCGAAGAATCCGTTCCCGAACGGAATAGAATGTAACCTGATGCTGGGTAATGCGGGTGACTTTGTCCTTCTGGGCGGCTCCGACCTGATGCAATACCAGGGTAAGCCGGGTGAACCCCGTCCTGGTTTCCCGGTGGTGAAAAAGAACGCTCCGAGCAGCGAAAAGCCTGCCGGCGAATGGAACGAGGCCAACATCTATGTGAAAGACGGAAAGATCAACGTCTATATCAACGGCGTTTATCAGAACACCGGATGGAACAAGCAGAAAGACGGTTATATCGGCTTGCAGAGCGAAGGCAAGGAAGTGGAGTTCCGCAATGTAACGATCACTCCGTGGTAAAATCATAATAAATCAGATTACCTGATAACGCAGAAGGCGGCTACCTGGAGGATTCTAATCTCTGGCAGCCGCCTTTTATAATTTTTTTTCACTTAACCTATCCCGTTTCTTTTTGTTGTATGTAAATCAACAATAAAAATGAACGTCAAAATGAAACGGCACAAAACTTTATACATTTTCCTGCTCTTATTATTCCTGCACACAACGGCAAACGCCCAACTGCAAAAAGTAATCAAGGATATTTTCTCGGCCGATACGACCCTGACGCACACCGACTCGTCCGCCATACAAAAGACAGACGCCGCCTTCAAACTGAAAGCCGGACAGATCCAGAAACTGGATTCGTTGCACCAGGAAACGGTTGACAAACTAAAGGACAGCAAACTTCATGAAAATTGGTGGGAAACGGGAAAACACGCCCTCTATTTCATGCTGGTGCTGTTAGGACAATACCTGCTGTTCCGCCTTTCTTCCTGGCTCTACCAAAAAGCCAAAGCACGTATCCAACAACTGAAAGATACCAGGTTAAAACCAATCTCCATCCAGAACTACGAGATACTGGATACGCAAAAACAGGTCAAACTACTGGTCTTTATGGCAAGTATCGTACGCTACTTGCTGCTTTTCATCCTGCTGGTGCTGACGATCCCTATCCTCTTCTCGATCTTCCCGCAGACTAAAGAGCTCGCCTACAAAATCGCTTATTACATCTGGAATCCGGTAAAAAGCATCCTGGTAGGTATTCTGGATTATATCCCCAACCTGTTTACGATCATCGTGATCTGCCTGGCTATAAAATATATTATCCGTGGAATCCGTTACCTGGCAACGGAAATAGATGCGGGAAGGCTGAAGATTAACGGCTTTTATGCGGATTGGGCGATGCCGACCTACCATATCGTTCGATTCCTGCTGTATGCGTTTATGATCGCCATGATTTATCCTTATTTGCCGGGCGCCAATTCGGGCGTGTTCCAGGGAGTATCGGTCTTTGTCGGGCTGATCGTTTCATTGGGGTCGAGCACGGTGATCGGGAATATTATTGCCGGATTCGTTATCACTTATATGCGTGCTTTCAAACAGGGTGACCGGATTAAACTGAACGATACGGTGGGTAATGTAATCGAAAAGACAGCGTTCGTCACCCGCCTCCGCACGATAAAGAACGAGATTGTAACGATACCGAACTCATTCATTATGTCTTCACAGACGGTCAATTACAGTTCGTCGGCCAGAAGTTACGGGCTTATCATCCATTCCGAAGTGACGATCGGCTATGACACGCCATGGCGTCAGGTACACCAGCTTCTGATCGAGGCAGCCAAGGCAACGCCCGGAGTGATGCCCGAACCGGCTCCTTTCGTCCTCGAAACGTCCCTGAGCGACTTCTACCCCGTTTATCAGATCAACGCTTATATCCAGGATGCGGACAAGATGACAAGCATCTATTCAGACCTGCATCAGAACATCCAGGACTATTTCGATAAGGCCGGTGTCGAGATCCTGTCGCCCCACTATACGGCGTTCAGGAACGGAAATGCCTCAACGATCCCCAAGGAAAAACCGGCAGCCGATTAAGCCGGCAATCCTTCTAATTGTTGTTCTTTCCATTCCACAAAGCCCTCGATGGTACGGGGAATCTGAAAGAGAAGGCGATCGTCTGCCACTGTACGCAAGACAGCCTTGCGGAACAGGGGAAGCTGCATTTTATCGACTTTGAAAGAAGCCTTCATCAGAATGACTTCGTAACCACCATGCACTATTTCCTTATTGAGGACAACAGGAAACTCCATAGCCAGATAATAAGCCGAACGTTCATAAGCACACCAAGTATCTCCTTCAAGATAGAGGTAAACGTACTTTTCATTATCTACTTCGTTGGATAAGATTAATTCTACGTCAGATGCTTGTTTCATAATATAAAGTTGAATTACAATACTTTTTTCTGTTTTCATTACCCTAATGTTTTAGTATCTATTTTTCTTCTCCTTTTTCATCCGTTTTTTCCGTCTGGTTGTTCAGATGTTTCAGAAGGAATTTGCCCGGTTTGAATTTCACGCTGTTACGGGGAGCGATCATACAGGATGTATTATTTCTGGGATTGCGTCCCGGCCTCCCCGTCTGTTTCCACAAAGTGAATGAGCCAAATCCCATCAACCCCACTTCGCCCTCCCGGATCAAAGCATTCTCCACCTCTTCTTCCCACACTCTGATAAACAGGGCAGCTTCCTCCTCTTCTATTAGGAGCCTACCGGCTATTTTTTTGATTAAGTTTGTTCGGTTCATTGTTATTTATTTATTTGATCAGTATCTCTTACGCAACGAATTTGAATGTTAATAGAAACATATTCTCCATATTCAGAATCGTAATACTTATATTGGGAGCCACTATCTTCCCATACAGTCATAGATTGAATTGCTAGATTATATCCCAAATACCCACAATAAGTATTTGCAGCAAAAGCATTTTTCGTGCAACTAAAATAAGTACTGAAAGACTGACCGGAATTTTCAGCCTTATGAAAAACAAATATTGCCAGTTCTTTTTGATTAGGAAGACGCCAGCCTTTTTCCGGTTCGTCACAAGGATTTTCCTCATTTGCTTTTTTAGCACTAAAATCAGACTTATAAAGCTGATTTTGTCTAACTTCAAAAGCCTCTGACAAACGATTTTCTTCATCCAAACTAGTATGTCCAAATGTCAATGCTTTATTTACTTTCTCTCGCTTCGATCTTGGATTTAAATTTTGAAAAGAATAAGATTCATATACTTTATCACCATAATATCTTGAAGACAGTGATACTATATCCGTTATATTTTCTGTTATATCCCTTAAATTGCGAACACAACGATAAGAATTCTTATTATTTTTCCGATAAGAAATGGAAAGTCCTTCATTTGCCAAAAGAACATAATAATCGAGAGTATTAGAATCACTACCACTAAGAGCCGGATTTGCATTAACAGTACTACCTACATAAGTATGTCCTGATGCAACATCTTTATCCGTATCCCTGTACAATCGAACATCTTCCGGTAAAATGTCACCACCTATGACAAGAGCCGTATATTGATTAACTGCGGGAAGATACCAACGTAATTCGTCATTATCAATAACACCATCACCATTCAAATCACGATTTTTAGCCAGACATGCATATTGAGCATACTTATAATCACTATTTAATTCATTATTTGTATAATCAAGAAATGTATCCCAAGTCCAATTCCAAGCGTAATTTGCATTATAGTTCATTTTTGCTATCCATTCATGCATATTATCACGTCCTTGATCAAAACTATTCTTCCACCGACTATAATAATCCTTACCCGAACCATCAGGTATTTCTTTAGATGGCAAATTCTCAGTTTCCTGAATACTTTCCGTACCCCATCCATTTACATTGTTATTCTGTACTCTATCCAAATCATAAATCGTATAAATGGGACGTTGCACAAACGTATAGGCAGACATGTTGATAGAACTACTACTAGACGATTCTGTATTATGTTTATAATAGGTCAAAATATTAATTGAACGCGGCTGCTGGTTGACAAATTTATCCAATGATAAATCTGAATCTGTATAGAAATACTCGTCTATGAAACAGGTGTAACGGGCACTATCGCCCGAATCATTACCGTTATAATTTAAACCAGCATTATAAAGATCTGCCTTAAATCCATTAATATCCAAAGGTTCATCCGATTTAGATTCTTTATATTTCATAAAATTTGTACCATCATCTGTATTCCTTTTATAGGTAACCCAATCAAGATCGCTTTTATCAGTACTCGGTTTGAAACCGCCTCTCGGAGTAGCCCCAACAATCTGAAAACTATCTTTAAACATCTCTAAATCACATGTTTTTCCAGAGTTTGCGGCATATCGTTTAATTAAATCGTGTATCATTAATTTTGAGAACGAAATTACCGTTGTCCCATAATGCGCATCAAAGATGTTGACTTGATTACTAGCTACATATATGTCTCCGTCACTGCCCCAGGATTCATCCTCCTGAAGATCCGATTCTACTTCAACGATTATTTGATCTACTCCGACTACTTTAACGGTATAGATATAACGGGTATTTCGAAAAATCTTAAAATCCGAGTTAGTCCCTTGATATTTGGGATTCCAATTTCCTACATGGATATAATAGGTGGTATAAGCTGTTACGTTTTTATTCGGTTTGCCATCTGTTCCGATTGGCTTATCTGTTTGTCCGGTATAAGTACCTTTCAAAACGATATAAGTGGAGTTTGCAGGGGCATTAGAGAAACTTTCGGAGCCATTCATTTCCTCCCTCATGTCATAATTATTAATTTCTTTATCGGCTGTTTTCCGGTTTTCCATCATCAGGAATGAGAAATTATATGATGATGTATTCAAACTATTCACTACCGTATCCTTTTTCTCAAAGACAGAACTTATTTTCGATTCTTTGAAACCATCAGATTCATAATCTTCATAAGGTGCTGAAGTCCGTTCAAAGACATAGGAAGATTGCGGTACATTCTTAACCTGCCAACTATCGGCTACAAATGTTGTATTTTCTTTTGCTGCCATCACTTTGAATTGGATGGATGACATAATCCGTTGCAAAAGTATCCGGCCATTAACCGTACCGTCTGCAGCGATAGTACAGGGAGTATCAAAATCAATTTTGTTATTATTCTTTGCGACTACACAACCACTCATCAGGAAAACTCCGTCAAGCACTGAAATACTGGAACCATCCTTGTTTTTTGGCAAGGTTACAGACAAGCCTTTCAAATCATCGATAGTTTCAATTTTACCTAAAAAATCATCTGTGATTGTATATAAAGAACTTTTATAGTTGGCGACCGCATAAATATAGCGGGAGCCGGAAGTTGTTGAAACAGCAAAACTATTACGATTAATTTCATCAGTCGTGCAAATTTTTTTCCCATCAATTGTATAACTCCCGTCTTTTTCCTTTTTGAAAATAAAGATAGCCAGTGAACTGACTTTATTCGATTCGTCGATATCAGTTGCTTTCGTTTCAATTTTCGCCGGGTCTGACGTGCTGAAAGACAAAGTAGCCGTTACCGGAACACCCTCCTCTACTTTTCCTTGCCCATTTACTAATGTTTCATCCGAACAGGCCGTGCATACCAGCAGGCTAAGCAGCAGATAAAGTATATTTTTAGTTGAATGTATCATAATGTTGTTATTTAAGTTATTCCTATTAGTTGTAAAATATATTGTTAGAAAAAGGGATTATCCAAAAGTTATTTCATTTTCGATTTCACGAACCGTAGCAACTTCATATTCTAGTGTAACATCTGTTGGTCGGCTGATATTAAAATTGATTTTAACCGTGATCACCTGAGTATACACTTTTCCATTTTCCAGACATTTCAGTAATTCGGAACCACGAGTAAAAGGAACAGTAACCTTGGTTTCACCTTCTTTAACTAATGTGCCTTTAACAGTAACCGACAGGCTTGTCGTAACGGAAAGTTTAGGCGTATTCATTCTGTAAGTGTCATAATAAAAAGAACTTACATTAACAGAATTCTTTGAAAAATCTTGACCTACCAGATTTTCAGTTTTATTCTCCGGATTCAATATGGTCGATGCTGTTGCAGCATTATATGAGTAGTTTGTTGCAATGAAAGAGACAGCAACATCATCATCAGCAACTACCCCCGTGGTTTCATACTTCAAATCTACTTTTACGCGGGCCGTTAACTGAGACAGTTGAATCTCCACCTTGTTTTTCCCGTCTTTCGATAAAGATTGAGTTTTCGTTCCAACCTTAACCAGATCATTCAAGTTGTCTCTCACAATCTGATTTCCGAACTCTTCATAAGTATATATATCCTTGAATTGGTCGATACCTGCATTGGCAACAACAACTACATTTACCAGACCTTCTTTTGTATCGATATTATCAACCGTTACCTTTGTCATATCCCCTCCACTAACACCTTTATTGCTATCGGCATAACCGATACGTTGTCCTGAGGCAGCTTCAAAAACAGCTATCACGAAATTATTAATAGCCAATTCGCTCTGACCGTTGCTTTTCGTTCCGATACCGTCTGTCATCATGCGTACAGATATAGAAGTTTCGCCATTATTTGCGCTTGTGTTTGTCATGTTGTCGTCGAGACCTTCGATATCAGAAGAACAGGCTGCGAATGACAGTACCATTAAAATTGCTGAGATGATATTTTTTGCGTTCATAGGAATGAATGTTTTTTATCGAATTAAAATTTTACCCTTACGATTACAATGCAAATGTACGGCGACGGCAAATAGCGGACGATAGGCAAATATTACAGGATGGTACGGTATTTTTTAAAGCCTTGATTTTGATAAAAACACCCTATGAAAACGATAAATTCACCCTGCAAAACAAGGTCGTTAAGCGAAAACAAACGACCGAAAAAAATCAACAAAAAATTATTCTCACCAGATTGATAAAAACGCCTTGGTAACTGAGAAAAGCGATGTTTTTTATGAATACCTTCCTAAAGGTGGCATTTATTACAGAAAAAAGGGAAACGACCGGCTGATGACCTGCGTTCCCCTTTTCTTCTCAAAAATACAACACTAACTATTTATTCAATATCTATTCAATTTCCGGACGGTCACCTCCGCCTCCCGGAGTTTCCGGATCAGTTGGAGTGTCTGGTTCGGTTGGGCGTACCGGACCTCCAGTCGATGGAGGGACAGACTGTTTCAGAACTTGCTGTTTATAATGTACTATTTCCTGGTTCTGCAACATGATCAGGTTTTTATAAAGGGCATCCCCTTCCAATACGGCATGCGCATTGATCATTCTGACTACTTTCTGGTATGCCGCATCGGTCGCCTTACGGGCTTCTGCCAATTTATAATCAGGCTTATCGAGCAATTCTTTATTACGGCTATCGGTATACTTGCGGACACTGAGATTTGATTCCTTCAATTGGGTGAGGAACAGGTCCAGTCCAAGTTTATGGACTTCGGCCGCATACTTATTTTCCAGGTCGTATATAATATTGACCAACAGGCCGGTCTCTTTATCCAACTGCCCTCTTACATTGAGTTTGTAATCTTTAATCAACTGGTTGACCATGGCGGCCGCAGTGTGAATCTCCTGGTCAGCGACAAACATTTGCGCCTTCACTACCGACTTTATCGCCATAAAAAGAGTGTCACGTTGTTTATCATATTCATCTATCTTGTCTGAGTTCAGGCTTTTCTGCGAAATTTTCAAGGCGATATCTTCATTGTCGATGGCTTGTTTATAGGCGGGCAAAACTTCTGTAAGTTTACCTTTTACTGCCGTATCGGCATCAATACGGCTATAAAAATCGACATTGTAAAGATAGTGTGCTCCGTTATTCATACGGCCGACACTGATTGTGCTAATTTCCATGTTATTTATGATTTTAATGATTTATTTATCTTGCAGTGCTGCACAGCGTCCATACAGTCCTGTTTGAGGCTTTTGTAGTACTGCAAACTGTCCGCGCAACCGTGTTTTGCCTTGTAGCACTGCAAAACGTCCGCGCAACCGTGTTTGATGGTTTTGCAGCGCTGCAAGACCCTTTACAGGACTGTGTGGAAGGTTTGCAGCGCTACAAGGACTTTTATCAGTTTACATCTTCATGTTGTGTCTCGACCGACCAGTTTTCGGGAGTGACGGTTACCGTAACATAGGCATTATCCTTATATTCCTCATCGCCGGAGCCTTTTCCGGTAATCGTGGCACTGATACGGATCACCTTATTGCGGATTACACCTGGATATATCGTTTCCTTATTATCACTATCGATCAAATTCAACAGTTTGACAAAATAATAACGGTCCGACAGGATCGGTTCATTAGCATTCTTATGAAGTATATCACCCTTCAAAACCAACATGGTCGGTTTTGCTTCATCCGTATTTTCGGTGATGTAACATCTTAACGGATTTTCCGTGATATTCCATTCTCCATCCGAAGTAATAGTCGCCGGAGTGTTGTCCTCTCCCCGAGGGAATAAATTCAGGGATGCCAGATAACCTTCTTTTTCCGGCTTGCCATGCCAATAGGTCGAACCAGACGTTTCTACCGAGTAGTTATTCTCACCATACACATGGTCCGCCAGGTAAGTCGTACTTTTTGCATCCACAACATATACCTGCTTCAAGCGGAAACTGGCACCTTCTTTCAGCAGGTCACCGGCATCTGCCTCACTCCATTTGAGACTGATCTTTTCAAAGTCGATACGGCTGGCGGTGCGGTAAACCTCGATATTATTCTTACTGTAGAAAGAATACTCAGCAGGTTTATTCGTGAAAATATCTTCTTTCCCGTAATAATTGGTTCCCGGTTCCAGACTTTCAATTTTCAGGAATTTACTTCCCATCGGCTGGTTATTCACGCTTATGTCCTCCAGATTATAAGTCTTTGTCATCAGATCACCAATACTTGAGCAGTTGATGTTCCCGACATTGACAAGAATGACATACGTGTATGGCGTATCACTTTTTGCGCTGATCCGTATCGTGTCGGTTGTTTTCCCGGTCTGGTCGCTGAAATCCACATAAGCGGAAGTAAACAACGATTGATTGGCTCCGAACAGGGCGGCATACATATTATTGATCTTAGCTTCTCCCTCCTGCGTCTCCCCCGCTTTGGCTTTCGTCAGTACCAAACCCGGAGCGACTGCCAGTGTCAACGTTGCGTCCTGCGGCACGATTACTTCGGGACCGTTATCATCGTCGGACGAACAGGATACCAGAAGGCTTAATGCTAACAGGAAGGAAGTTATATTGATTGTTTTCATATCGTTCATTTTTTATTCTACTTCTTCGATTTGATGTACATATCCCCAACCCGCCACTTCGACACGGACGTCGAGCGAGGCATCGTCATTCTCCTCGGGGTCGAAACTCGTTTCCGTGAAGGTGACGTGGAGACGGTAGATATAATTACGTTTCACAAAGTTGTGGTCGTAACCGTTCAGCACTCCATTGCGGTTGATCGGCGAGGTGAAGATGCGGGTCTGGTTCGTTTCCACCAGGGTTGCCTTTACGACCAACAATGTAGGGTCTGTGTCGGACGAACTGTTCTCAAAGGCATAAGTTTCAGAAACCGGAGTCAGACTTGGTGTATTGTCGGTTACTGTCAGGCTGAAATCGCTGCCGAGATAATCGGACGGATAAGAACCGGGGGTAAAAAGGGTAGCGGCTTCCGTGACACCCGCCCCATAGAGCAAGTTTGCCTGTCCGGAAGGAACTTCTACTTTCCCCCAATCCCCTTCGCTGAAATAATATGAATTACTTTTTACATTTGCCAGGGCGATATGGTCGATCCGCACTGTTTTCCCTTCCAGTAGGGAACCGGCAAAACGGGTTTCGATCGTATTCATTTCTACACGGGCGACAATACGGGTGAGCAGTAGCGGGGTGGAAATATTATCAATGTTCGTTCCGGCTGTATAGCCGATCAGGTTATCCTCCCCTTTCACCAACGCTTGTTCCGTATGGACCACCTGTGTACTGAAAGTCAATGATTCCTGCGTCTGAGAAGAAAGGTCGGCCAGACGTGACTGCAAACCGGCATAATTACCGACCGAACTATCTATATTTCCGGGAAGGTTAGCCAACACGACCAGCATAACGCGTTCGGGAGTAGTCTCTATATCGGTAATGACCAACTTATCAGGATCAGGATTCTCTGCACGTCCGTAGCCGATCAATGCAGAACCGTCACTGTTGAACACAAAAGCGCTCAGGTTGTGTATGTCGCTTTCGCCTGGCAACGCATTCGGGTCGTCGCCTGTTGCCTTACTTCCCGCCTGGCTACGCAATTGCAACCCGACGGAAAGCTTGGCCTGTTCGACCGGCGGTGTGACTGGCCCGTCGTCTTTCGAACAAGAAGCCAACATGATGGCAACAACTATGGATAAAAGTAATTTATATCGGATCATCTTTCTGGACTGATTTAATTGTTGATTGATTTAAAATTCGATATGGTCGTCCACCGTACCCCAGGGACGGATTGCCTGGCGGACGGAAAGCAGTGCGCCGTCTTCACCGAAACGCAGGATGACATAAAGCACAGCGGCTTCGGGAGCGGTCAATGGTTTGCCGTCGTCGTCGTGAGTAGCAAGGGCCAGCGTATTGCCTTCGGCTATCAGTTCCACGTTCAGATCCTCTCCGGAACACATCCGGTAGTTGGGAGCGAAATATTCCTTGTTCTTATCCCAGCCGGCATCAGGATGGTAATAGACACTGTCACCTGTCAACTGCCCCCGGTAATCGAAAGCATCCAATGTACGGTTGACGTAGTAGTTGCAATCGGCATCGGTCGGCGAACCATATTTCCTCAAGGCATATTTGATATTTTGTGTCACGATATTGACTTCCGAGAGTTTAGGACGGACCACGATCGTGTCGTTATCATAGAGACTGCCTCCCGCTTTGGTCTGCACCAAGCGGTTTCCGTAGAACAGGTCGTCGGGTTTCTGAGCCAGACCGTCACGGCTTTTGAGTTTGATCTTCAGTTCTTCAATCAACTCGCTTTCCGTAACAGTCTGGTTTTGTCCGGCCAGATTTCCCCAGGCTATCACATGCAGGTTACGATCTTCCGGATAATTCAGTCTGATTTCTTCACGATTGCGTATTTGTCCTTCCGTCATGCGAACGGTCTGGAGGTATTCGTAATTTTCATCGAAAACATAGAGGGAAGCATCTGCCAGGGCACTTCCCGTGACATCATCGCCTTTCGCATTTTCGGCCTTTAAAGTCAGTTTATAACAAGCTAGCAGATTTTCCTGGATACAACCGGAAAGCAACAGGGTTGAAGCACAGACAGCGGCTGCCAACCATCGACAAGTATGATTGATATGTTTCATATTATATTTCGATTTCTTCTATGGTATATTCATCAAGCGTTATTCCTTCCCACGACTTTACGGTGATAGTAACGGATAATGTTACGTCATCCTTTATATCCGGATCCGGGGATCCTTTACCCTTAAGAGTCGCCTCTATCTTGTAAATAGTGTTTCGCTGAACGCCCTTCTCTAGTTTGATACGATAATAGCGGTTTGTAAGGGCAGGCTTACCTGCCGCATCATACCAACTACCTTTGAGATAAAGGATGACCGGGGCAGCTCCGTCTTTAGTAAACGAATTGGTCATTGCGTAGAAACTGGCGATGCCTTTATGAGGTTCTTTATCATCACCTGTTATGGTAACGTCTGTCGCTGTTGTCAAATATTCAGCATATTCGCTACCGGCAACAATCTCCCCTCCTACTTGAAGTTCTTCTTCTATACCACATAAATAACGGTCCTCTATAAACTCCATCGTATGCTGTGTTGCCCCTTCGGGTAAAGTCCAGTCTGTTTTCGTATCATACAAATAAGACTGGGGACGAACATTAGCAAGAAAAACCTGGGATAATTGAAACTTCATTCCTTTCAAATTTTTATCTAGCCAATCATTGTCTATATCTACCAGACTTAAATCCACACGACCGACAACCCGCTTAACCTTCTCTGATATCAGATTTATACCACCATTCTCCACAGTCTTTCTGATCTCTACATCCCGGGCAATATTAGTCATAATAAAACCTTTTTCACCGACCTGACCGGCAGGTTTGCCTACCTGACCAGCTAATGAAACTGTTTTATCATAATAATCATCCGGCTTGAAAGAAGACATTTCTCCGGCATTTGCAATCACCAATAATTTATAAGTACCGGTTTTCAAACCCACACGAATAGTATCCTGATCATCATCAATTTTGCGAAAAGCACGACCGGCAACTTCGTTGTTACCATTGATAAAAACAACATTCAGGTCGTAGATTTCATTTTCGGCAGTAGTACCCGGATCTGTATCTGCTTTTGTCCCGGCAATACCGTCCACCGCTACGGAAACAGTAGCAAAAGTATCCTCACCACCCGGTGTCGGTGACGGTTCATCCTCCTTCGAACAGGCCGCCAGCAATAGACCGGATAAAAGGAACAGATATATTTTATTTCGTTTCATATCAGTTTTATTTTAGCTGTATTAATCAATTGAAGGATTCTCCACAATCTCACCCCATGCCTGTACTTCGATCATGCTTGTCAACGTGGCATCATCGGACGGGTCAAACGGAGTATCGGAACCGGGGCCTTTGATAACGACATCAATAGAGTAGATCACGTTGCGGCGCACATACAGATGATCCGTCACATTGGATATCTGATCGTGCTGTCGGTTTACAATTACGGGATAATAGGTATCCACGTTGCGGGTATTCCCGTTTTTGTCGATATAATGGTAAGTTCCGTGAAGGATCAGCAGCGTATGCCAAGTCGCTTCCTGCATATTTTCGAAAACAGTATAGGTATTGGCAGCACAGTTAGCAATAAGGCCCGTCTCGTCAGTAGCCGTACGGAAATCATAATTATAGGTTGTAAGTAACTTATCCGACAGTTTAGAAGAGCCTTCTTTATAAATGCCCTCAACGTCCGGATTTGCACCTGTAAGGAAGAAATCAGAAAGGGAGCGGTCGGTCACTTCTACAGCACCCCAACCTTCCATACTGATATAACGGGAATAATTTTTGACATTTGCCATAAACACGGATTCCAGTTTAAAGCGGGCTTCGTTGCCATATTCTTCCAGTGGACGCAGGAACAGTTTGTTTAGATAAACGCGGGCAATCAAACGGTAGATCGTTACCGGAGAAGCGCTGATCTGGTTGGCTCCCGTCTTCTGCAAACCGATCGTATTTTTTCCAGGCTTCAAAGTGTAAATCTGTACTCCCGAACTCATTGTCGGGGCTGTATCTTCGTTTTCAATCGTCTTGGTAAGGGCCAGGAATTGGTCCAAAGTGGTTAAACCGTCGAAAGTACCGTCGGGTGCATTGGCGACCAGCAGCATCCGGATAGTCCCGGCTTTCAGCGGGGTAATATCTTCAAAAGTATCTGTTTGTGTGGCTTCGCGGGAGACGATCAATTTGTCTGCATTCTCACCGGAAGTGCCGAAAATAGCCACATAGAGTCTTTCGATTCCGGAGTCACCGGCTCTGGTTCCGATCTGTGGAATCGTGATGCGTAATGAAAGTGTAGCATCTCCGGTTTCGTCTATCTCAGGATTCCCGTCATGGGAACAGGATAGCAAAGCGAGAAACAGGAATACATTGTAAAATAAAACCCTACTATTCATAGATTATATTGTTTTATAAATCGTCAAACCGGAATATTTTTTGAGAGTGAAACCAACCCGGGAATTACCCCGGATTGGTTCGTTAGAATTTCGAATAAGGAAATTTGAACTTAAACTAGTATAATTGATTGTTAGTCGATGCTAGGATCAAGAGTGACCGTGCCCCAAGGTACTATTTCAATATTTGATGTTATTGATGCTGCTCCAGTCGGAGTTTCCGGATCATCACTACCAGGACCCGTAATAGTTGCGTTAATTGCATATTTCACATTACGTAGGACACCAAAGTGTGATAAGTTTTTATAGCCGCTATCATTTTTAACCTCACTTGCTGTTTCATTATTATTAATGTATACAGTCCAGTAAGCGTCTTTTGATGTTATGGTTTGACCATTACCTGCGGTATAAGTATAAGTACCCTGAATAACCAATGCTGTTGCTTTGGTTGGATCTGATATCTGCACTGTTGAACTATTATCATATACAAAGAATGATCCATTAGCCACTTCAACAGGAGTACTGTTTGTTCCTGTAATTTCCTGAGAGAAGGTGTGAGTATAGATACCTGCATCACCAGCTGTATTAGAAACAATATTTTTTGCATCCGTAGCATTTACAACAGGGCACCACGGAGTAGCAACACCAAAAACTTTTACATCATTACGATAATGCATAATAAAAACTTTGTTTACCTCCAACTTTGCATTCGTAGCAAAATCTTCACGTGGCTTTAGAGTGATATTTTCCAAATTAATACTGGCAATATTTCGGAAGACTTTGATGTTATCTGTAAAACGATTATCTGCTGTAGGAAAGACTGTTGCTGCATCCACAGAAGCGACATTTCTACCTTTTACTAAAGTATAAGATATAACAGCACTAGCCATCAAAGGTTGAGCAGAACTTAATTCGGCTTTCGATATTGCCTTTTTAAAGTCTTCGATGTTTGTCTTTCCTTCAAACACTTTTTCCGGGGGATTCACAACAACCAAAACATTAACAGCTCCTGCTTTTGCATCAATACAATCAGTTGTATCAGTAGCAGTGTTTGCAATTCTTTCTTTGTAATTAATCAAAGCCCCCGGAGCCATATTTGTCATTGCTCCATTATTAAAAACAGCAATACCAATTGTACCGACTTCCCCATTAGTAGAAGATTTTGTCAGACTTTTCAAACCAGAACCAGAATTTCCAATCGAATTAAACGCCACCGTCAAAGTAGCATCCAACTCCTGCGCCGGATCCGGAATAGTAGGATCGTCATCATTAGAACAAGCGCTGAAAGCGCAAGCAACCATAGTTGCGTAAATTAAATTTTGAAGTTTCATAACTTTATATGTTTTAAAAGTGATAAATCATTTTACTACCCTATACTTATTTTACATACTTAGATTTCTCTTTGACTATTCTGATAATCAAGTTTTCTGTAACATTGTCTCTTGTTGACAGTGCAAATGTAGAAAGCATTATTTGCAGGGTCTGTCGGTATATTTATCACTCATGAGCGGTAATTTTTAAATGATAAAAATTCCTATGCTTATTTACATTTGTTTTAATGAATACCACGCTTTATACCCTTGTCGGTTGCCCATATTGAGAAGGATTTACACCATATTGTTCGGTAAAACGTTTGCGGAATGTTGCCATATCATTAAATCCGACCATTTCGCATACCTCGATAATGGAATACCGCTGCTGTAAAATCAATTCAGCCGCATGTTTGATGCGGACACTCCGCGTCAGTTCCAGGATACTGCAATTAGAAAACGCTTTTACCCTGCGATAAAGCGTCGGAATACTCATACTCATTTCATCCGCCAAAAATTTTGCATCAAAACAAGGATCATCCAGATGCTCCTCGATAATCTTTACTATTTTATTCATAAAAGCATTTCCCGCCACCTCAATCTCATTGAGCGGAGCAGGCATGGCAACAGCAGTCTCTTCCGTGTCCGGTGCCGACTGCGTATAGAATGCCCTCATCTGGTCGCGACGTTTAAGCTGGCTGATCAATTTGCTGCGCAGTACCTCCAAGTCGAACGGCTTGGTGATATAATCGTCCGCTCCCGCCTCAATACCGGCTATCACATCTTCGTTCTCCACCTTGGCTGTCAGCATAATCACTACCGTCTGGCTGGTTGCCGGATTCGTCTTTATCTCACGGCATGCCGTAAATCCGTCTTTTACCGGCATCATCACATCACACAGGATACCGTCGGGGCGTTCTTTCTTCGCCATCATGACACCCTCCTCGCCATTGTGTGCCTCCAGTATCCGGTATTCTTTTCCCAGGGCAAGTTTAAGGAACCAACGGATCTGGTCGCTGTCGTCAATGACCAGTAGTTTCTTCCCGGTCTCTTTTTTCTGGGGGATAAGCTGTACGAAACCGGCGATTTCTTCCTTCTGAAATTCGTTCAGATTGACCAGGTCGCTATCCGGTTCCACAAATTCGACGGGTAGTTCCATCAAGGACCGTTTACCCAGCGGGATCAGGATCGTGCAACGGGTCCCGCTCTGCCCTTCCATCGTTTCCTGAATAAATTTAGCATGAACAATTTCTGCCATATCGGAAATTTGTTTCAAACCGATACGTGCACTGTCCTGTGCATCGAGACCGTCATCATGTACACTCAGGGAACAACAGGGTTTACCGTCTATCCTGACCACCTTTATATCGATCGTAATCTTCCCGTACATGAATGTATTCTTCAAAGAATTGGATAATAAAGTACGTAAAGCGTATTCCATCTTCCGACGGTCTACCCACACCCATAAGACAGGCGTCTGCGTATTGATCTTAAAATCGATATTGTTCATGGCAATCCAGTCGACAAACAGATCACATATCTGCTTCGTTATATCCACCAGATCATAACGGGCTATACGCATATGGTTAGCAACATCGTCGCCATGACGTATATCCTGCAACTGATACATCATATCCTGCAAGGCAAGCGTATTGCGGTAGGCCGAAAGAACCTGGGTGGAAACCAAACCGTCGAGTTCGCGGTTCTGTACCAACTGTCCCAAGTATCCCAATATCAGGGAGAGAGGCGTACGCATCTCATGTACTGCTTCAACGAAGAAAGAGTTATGGAGTTTTTCCAGTTCATCCGCTCTCCGGATAGCTTCTTTGTATTTGGCTTCATGCTCATGGCCCCAATCGTCTGTCTCCCTGATTTTATGTACCATGAGTTGCTGTATCTCACGGTTCTTGATGGTTAGCGTATCAATGGTACGCTTCAACTCTTCATTCTCCAGTCTGAGTGTAGCTTCTTCCCCATTTTCCACTCTTTCTGTATTTTCCTGTTTCTGCCTATGGGCGAACAAAACAGTGATAAGTGTCCGAAATTGATTGATCATTTCCATGTATATCAAGATTTACTATTTTTCATTTACTGATATCGTTGATATTTATCATATCTTCTGCTGTTCAGTAGAAGTTCAGTATCTTTTTTATGGATTTACTGCTGATTATTGTCTCCAAGTAGCCAATCATACGAGTCCGATTGTAGAACATGAATCACACGTAACTACTGACTGACAACAACTTACACTTTAGAATACAATATATGCATAGTCCATACAGAACTATGGTTCAGAGAGATAGACAATGAATTTCTGTTGTTTTTCAACAGAAATTCGATGTCCCAAATTGATACATAATGAAAGATGATAAAAGAATAGAGGAAGAACAGCTCCTATCGGCAGAAATTATTTTTTCCTGTAAAGATACCGGACGAATAACAGGTTTGTAAAGTTACAAATGAGAAAGAAAAAGAGTAAAATAAGGGTCACGTTATAAAATAAAGCCTGGAATTAGTTCATATCAGATTATTTTATACCTTTGAATCTGGAAAATATAGAGTTCTGTATGAACTCCGTTCATTTTCATAACTTATTGATCTTGTAAATAAGAGTTTCACTCGGTTTTAAACGGATTGTTTTACGGGGAGTAAGCATTACTGTCTCTCCCGTCCTCGGATTCCGGGCCAGTCGTCGTGATTGGGGTAAAATAAATATCTTGCCAAACTCGTGGATTGCCACTTTTTCATCAGTGATTAGTCCTTCAGTTACAATATCCAATAACGTATCCAAATAAGTTCGACTATCTACCAGACTTATATCCAGCCTTTCTGCCAACATTCTAATGATTTGTGTTTTATTCATTCTCTACTAATTATTAACTGCGAAAAATTCATTTATTATACTGGTCACAAAGTTCGTACTTTCAATCATACTACACAATCCGGATTTTTTTCATAATATGTTCTATTTTTTCTTTTTCACCCAAATAATGCGGCCTGTCCCCCTTCAAATCCGGGAGCAGGCCGCATATTATTTTATTTACTGTTAATTAGAACGGGACCTCGTTACTACTGCCCTGGTTCAGGAAATCTGCACCGGCAGGCGGTATCGGTGGTAACGGATCGTCACTGTTCATATTCGATGAAAACTCACGGACAGCCACATCTTCATCAATATTCATGAACTTCGCATAATCGCCCTTGAATCGCAAACGCACATCCCCCGTCGCACCGTTACGATGCTTGGCTATGATGATCTCCGCCAAACCGACCAGCGAGTTACCGCGTTCATCTTCCGTAATCTTATAATATTCGGGACGGTGGATAAAGCAAACCATATCCGCATCCTGCTCGATCGCTCCGGATTCACGAAGGTCGGCCAGCTGCGGACGCTTTCCTTCGGCTCCCTGACGGCTTTCCACACCACGGTTCAGCTGCGAAAGTGCGATAATCGGGATATTCAGTTCCTTCGCCAACCCTTTCAACGAACGGGAGATAGTACTTACCTCCTGCTCACGGCTACCGAAACTCATACCACTCGCATTCATCAACTGAAGGTAGTCGATGATAATACATCTTACCCCGTGTTCACGTACCAGACGGCGTGCCTTGGTACGCAATTCGAACACCGAAAGACTCGGCGTATCATCCACATAAATCGGAGCATCATACAACTCCTTTATCTTGAAGTCTAGCTGCTCCCACTCATAGCTTTCCAGGCGTCCGCTTTTAATCTTCTCACCCGGTATCTCACATACATTCACGATCAGACGGTTTACCAACTGAACGTTACTCATTTCAAGCGAGAACAAAGCAACCGGCACATTATGGTTCACCGCCATATTCTTCGCCATCGAAAGTACAAACGCCGTCTTACCCATCGCAGGACGGGCAGCGATAATGATCAAGTCGGAATTTTGCCACCCCGAAGTGATCTTATCCAACGCATCGAAACCGGTACGCGTACCGCTCAGACCTTCTTTCTGGTTTGCCGCTTTCTGCAATAAATCCATCGCATCCTTGATAACCGGATTGATCTGGGTCACGTCTTTCTTTACATTCCGTTGCGAAATCTCAAACAATTTACCTTCGGCCTCCTGCATCAGGTCTTCCACATCGATCGTCTCATCAAATGCTTTCCCTTGTATCATGGCCGTAAAAGAGATCAACTCCCTTGCCAGATATTTCTGGGCGATAATACGGGCATGATATTCGATATGCGCACTACTGGCAACTTTACTGGTGAGCTGCGAAATATAAAACGGTCCACCCACCTGATCCAATTCGCCGCGTTTCCTCAACTGTTCCGTCACGGTCAGCATATCGACCGGACGCTGGCTGGCTGCCAGATCCACGATAGCTGCATAGATCATCTCGTGCGACTTTTCATAGAAGCACTCCGGCTTCAATATCTCACTAATGATCGAATAAGCATCCTTTTCAAGCATCAAGGCACCTAAAACGGCCTCTTCCAACTCGCGTGCCTGTGGCTGTAGACGCCCCATATCGGACACGACCACAGGTTTTTGCTTTCCCCTTCCGGAGTTTCCTCTCCCGGTATTTTTAGTTCCTTCTGCCATTCTCTTTTGTAATTTTCGGACACCAAAAATACGATTTTTATTTGGTATTCATTCCTTTTTTTTACCTTTGCAGCCGTAAAAAGTAATTAACTAATTATGGACGACAGTATTCCGCGAGAAACATTAACAAGTAAAAATTAGCGGACGGGGGGTTTCTTATTACCTCTGTTCGTGTTAACAACGAAAGGAGGCAATAATGAAAACATTTCTTTATTGTGAAGCCGGTTTTGTGGAGAAAGACCAGTGGCTTCCTAACAGCTGGGTAAATGTAGAGTGCCCTACACCCGAAGACATCCAATACCTTTTAAATCAATTTCACGTACCCGAATCATTCCTGAGCGATATCGCCGATACCGACGAACGTCCGCGTATCGAATATGAAGGAAACTGGCTGCTGACTATTCTGCGTATCCCGGTACAAAGCAAGGAAAGCGGTATTCCCTTCACCACCGTTCCGATCGGTATCATCACCAACAATGAGATTATTATCTCGGTATGTTATCACAAAACCGAGTTATTGCCTGATTTCATCCGTTATAGCCGGCGTAAAGAACTTGTCGTACGTCATAAATACGACCTGATCCTGCGCCTGATCCACTCATCAGCCGTCTGGTTTCTGAAATATCTGAAACAGATTAACAACGAAGTGGCACGTGCCGAAAAAGCCCTGGAAAAGAGTATCCGTAACGAAGATCTCCTGCGGTTGATGAAACTAGAGAAAAGTATGGTTTACTTCAACACTTCTATCCGTGGAAACGAAGTGATGCTCTCGAAGCTGCAAAGCATTTTCCAGGAACCTATGTATATGGATGCGGAATTGCTGGAAGATGTCGAAACAGAGTTAAAACAGGCACACCTCACGGTGAACATTTACAGCGATATCCTTACCGGAACGATGGATGCTTTCGCCTCCATCATCTCCAACAACGTGAATACCATCATGAAGCGCATGACCTCCATCTCTATTATCCTGATGGTACCAACGCTGATTGCCAGCTTCTACGGAATGAATGTGGTCAATTACGTGGAAGACATGCCACATGGCTTTGTCATCCTCGTACTTTTCTCCATCACTTTATCGGCATTGGCTTTCTTTATTTTCAGAAAAATAAAGTGGTTCTGATCTTTACATAAAAAATCATACAAAAAAAGTCCCGGATATCCGGGACTTTTTGGCTTGTTTTAACGGGAAACAAATAGTTCTCCCGAAAAACGATATATACTTATTTAAGGGTTGCGCCTCCGTCCCCACCCTGATTTCGGACGATCCAGGGTAAAACATTAAAATCCATTTTCAGATAAGCTTCGTATTCATCAGGTTTTTCCGGATCGATTTCCGGAGTTCCAGAACCAAGTCCGGAGATGTTCGTCACCAGCAAACGGTAAATATTATTTCGTACTATCGCAAACTCCATAACTCCCATTTCATTTTCCTTGTTATTATCCAGATGCCTGATCCAATAATTATAATAGCAATAGTAATTGTTACCTTCCGGATCTTTCCGGTAACGTTTCACAAAGAACTTTGCCAACTCTTCATCAGTCGAATCTTCCGTAATGCCATCCAGTTTAAGTCCGGCATCTTTCATCGCTTTGATACTGCTATAAAATTTATAGTTTGCATAATAAATAATATCAGGCCTTGCACTAGTTGCCTCTTTACCCTCTCCCCAAAGCGTACCGGGAACAAAACTTGCCTTAAACCGTACCCCGGTCGAATAAGCATTCAACTGTGCCGTTTTAAACATGCAATTCTCCAGACAATAAAAACCGTGGAACGCATCAACCGGAACCGACTGCCAGCTTTCAGCCACAGAGGTCAATGGATAAGCATAATAACCATCCGGATTATCAAACCCTTTCGCCCCATCTACCGTTTTCGAAAAGAAATAAGGGTCAATCACATAACCGTTATTCGCATTTATCTCTCCAAAATTTCCATTAGCAATAGTATAGGAAGAAGGAGCATTATTGGCTGTCAGCACCGCCGTGTGACGAAACGTATAGAACCACCGGCTCAAATTGATATACTGGAATCCGGTCAGACTGATGGAAACATACTCTTTTCCATTTCCGTCAACCAGGCTGTAATCCTCTTTCGACTGCCCGACCAGGACTTTAGCCATCACACGTTCCAGATTGATAGTCACGATATCCGGTTCCTCCGACGGCAAAATCTCACGAACTGTCACTTTCAGATTTGAATCGACCGTACCATCATACAAACCGCTGTTATCGGCACGGTTTGTCATCTGCAATGTGCCGTCTTCGGTCAAGACTCCGAAACCATCCTTATAAGTAGACCTATCCACCAGGTTTATAAACTCATTTTCTGTACTGAAAGAACCCGTAACATCTCCATTGGCAATCGTAAAGATATCATACGTACCCGGGTCTATCAACACCCGGTTGGCCGTATATTTCACAACATGCTCGTTTTGATTTCCGGATGAGCTATTTTCCGGTAATTGCGGACCGGCCGTACGCGTTATATTTTCCAGTCGAATCTTTTTATATAAAGCCTTCGTATCCGAATTAAACAGATAGACATTAAGCGACTTCACATTATATTCGTTCGCATTTCCGGTTTCATAAATACCCGAAGTTTCGGCATCCCCAGCTTTAGTTGAAGAATTGTTGGGCACAACAAAAGCAAAACGGACATTTCCTTCTCCTCCATCCACAAAACCGGAATTATCTTCCGGCAAAACATCTGCATCATTAATGCATCCGGCCAGCCCCAAAGCTAGGCATAACAGCCATACCGATTTTACAAAAAGTTTGTTTTTCATACGATAAAAGTATTTAGTAAATAATATTCCAGACTAACTCAATGACGTTTATTATTCTCAAAAAATAATGTCAGATTCATGCCGGCTTCTTCCGAGCCTTCCGCTTTTGCAGACTTCAGCAAACGGATACCCTCATACAAATTTCCGGTCATTAACTCATACACACCCTTACAGTTTTTATAGGCCAACGTTTCATGGGGCGCCATTTGCAGATACTGTCCGGCAGCCTGCCAGTTTCCCTGTTCGATGGCTGCCGCTGCCGCATTCTGGTTGGCTACCGGATGAGCCGGATAAATCCTGACGCTTGTTTCGATTATCTTATAAAACTGTTCCGGTTCATTTTTATAGCTTAATGCAACCATATACAGCTCACGCAAAGAGAGCATCTGAGGGTTCATTTCAGCCACTACACGGGCTTCCTCCAGATTAAAATTCAGTTCTTTCTGATTACGTATATCCGTTGCATCGCTCTCAGGAGAAATATAAGATGCCTTTAATCCTGACAGGCCGAACACTGTCGACGAAGATACGGCCCCCTCCACAACAAGCGGTTTCCCGCTATCCGAAGACAAACCAGGATGCGTCAAACGGACCTCTTCCCTAATAATCTCCCCGGAATGAGTCAACCGGTTCATTTTCAAAAACAACTCAGGTTTACGCATCCAGTTCTCCGCAATAACAGAAGTAGTATAGACTATTTCACAAGGTTCTTTTTCCGACAGTTCCTTTACAAGAAAAAAGTCATCTCCTTTAATTCCTTTTCTCTTATTTAAAACCCGGTTCCGTTCATAAGTACGATGTCTTTTTTTACCATTTAATAAAACGGGAGGCAACTCTTTTTCCTGCCTGTTTTCTTTAATAACCGGAATAAGCGTCAGGGCTTCGTCTGATGCAAAATCATGCGCATTGACCATGTATTTTATCGACACCATTAGCGAATCCCCTGCCACAAAACAGGATTGCGATTTTATCTCCACATCGATATCTTTTGCAGATAAAGAATTGCTAATAAAGAATAAGCCCAATAACACGAGCAAATTGATTTTCATATTTATCGTTTTTTTATTGTATAAAGTAGACTAAAGAGAGACCTATCTGAGTCGGACCGACATAATTAGTATGCGCCTTTTCTATCAGAGATGCCCCCTCCTTCCGCCCGTACTTATCATAACTCAAATAAGCATATCCAAACGCAATGCTGGCCTCCAGATTCCACAACGGACTTATCATCCATTGATATCCGTAAGAAACCCCGCCACCAACCAGATTTCCTTGAAAACGATAATCGGATAGTATCCCTCCGACATTAAAACGAGCATAATGAGCCTGTATACCGACAAAACTTCCCTGAAAAACATCGCCAAACCATTTCCTGAGCTCCGGTTGTATAAGAAGATGCTTCATCTTTCTGTTATCAGCAAAAGTCCACGGATTATAACTTATAATCGAACTGATAGAATAGGTATCATTACATTTTATCTCCCCACCGATATTCAAAGATGACGTCAAATCATAGAGAACATTACTTTTCACTGCTATATTCTGACAATTCATTTTTTGCAAGACACTAATAATCAAAACAATAAATAAAAGATACTTAGGCTTATAAAACAACAAAATACCTTTATTGCAATAATTCATAATGCTATAAAAATCAACTTTATAATTTCTTTTTTCTTGCATAATAAATATCATAGTAAATAATTAACACCATATATTCTTCACTTTTTACATTTTCACAAAAAAATAATGACTAGAATAAACGATCGTTTTTTCTAGTCACTATTTCAAGGGTAAAATTCAATATATGATGATTATTGCAACTTCTTGAAAAATTACATTTATCTATCTGTAATACAGTAAAATAAAAAGATTAAAAATGCTTTGTTTTTCATTTAATATAAAATATATTTGCACAAAATAAATGACTAAAAAAAACGATCGTTTTTTTTAGTCATTGCTTTATAACCTCATGAATATTTCATAAAAAACTCTGTATTTCCCAGTATTATTTTTAGCTGAAACCGGAAAATACAGAGTTAAATATTGAACACGAATAAAACCTATACCGCTATTCTTCCTGATTATTCAGTTTACGGACCAAATCGTCTGCTGTCCGGAATTTTATTGTTGTTCTCGGAGCAAGCATAATAGGTTCCATTGTTTGCGGATTACGAACAGGGCGGGACTTCTGGAGCACGGGTGAAAAAACACCAAGCCCTCCTATCCTTACCTTGTTCTCTGATTTTACTTCATTAAATACAGTATCGATAAATGTATTCAATACCTTTCGTACAGCACTTTGCGTGTACCCTGTCTGTTCTGCAATGGAGTATATCAACTCTCTTTTGTTCATCATATCTTTTACGATTTTTAATTGTTTGTTATGTTTGATCTGTTATTTCAAAAGCATTTCATTGTTATCTAATAATTTGCGTACCAACCGGACCTGTTCCCCAGACAAGCGTAAAGTCCTCAATCCTTTCTCATACTCACTTAGTTTATGAAAATCGGTACCGACATAATCATAATACCCTTCACGGAGCAAATGCTCTGCTACCTGCCGGACCTGTTTACCCTGTAAGCCGGCTAAGGAAAACAGGTTCAGTTGAAATCTATACCCTTTACTTTTCAAATAAGAATAGTCCTCCTGTTTCATATACCCATATCGCTCCGGATGAGCGATAACAGGCATATACCCATCCAATGCCAGGTCAAACAGGATTGTCAGAAATTTGTCGTGAGCCGACAAACAGGAAGTCTCAACCAAGACTTGTCTGCCGGGAAGTGTAAATAACATTCCCTTCATATATGCCTCAAAACCATCGTCCAGCATATACTCGGCAGCCAGGTGTAACTCTATTTCCGGAGGACAACATTCCTTCAAAATAGCATACTTTGCACACAGGAGTTCCGGTGTATTATTAGGAAACTCCGCCATAATATGGGGAGTCAGAAATATCCGTTTCACACCGGCTTCCTTCATTCTCTCTAATGCAGCGATCGAGTCCATCAACGACTCCGATCCACCGTCCACATTAGGAAGCAGATGCGCATGCACATCTGTCATTCCTTCAAGCAATGTGGTACGGATTATGTTTTTCTTTGAGCTAAACCAGGTCAGCATATTGGAAAATAGTTTTTATTTTTTCTTTTCGTTCCCGTAGCCATAACCATAGCCGTATCCATAGCCATAACCGTAACCATAACCATAACCCGAACGATTATAGCGGACACCATTCAAAACCAGACTCATATTCCTGAATTTATCCTGTCTGTATAACTTTTCCAGCTCCGGTAACTGCCGGCGGTCCATCAACCCGGCACGCAGGATATAAATGGTCAGGTCGGCTACACGGTTTACAATCGCTGCATCGGCAACCAAGCCGGCAGGCACATTATCCAGAATGATATAATCATACCGTTTCTTCAACTCTTCGATCAAAACTTCCAAACGGTCGCTCAACAATAGTTCGGAAGGATTCGGAGGCACAGGGCCGGTATGGATAATATCCAGGTTTGTGGCAAGTTCCTCTTTTTTTATGATAGAGTTGATGTCATCCACTTTTCCAGATAAATAGTTTGTTATTCCCATGTTAGTGGTTCCACTAACATGGCCGCTAAGGGTACCCTTACGAATATCGAGATCGACCAGTATCACTTTTTTTCGAGTCAGGGCAAAACTCATAGCCAGATTCATTGATACAAATGTCTTTCCTGCATTCGGATTGAAAGAAGTAAACATCACCACTTTCATATCCTTCGCTTTCACACGCATGAAATCCATATTCGTACGGACAATACGGAACGCCTCCGAAATACTGTCGCGCCCATTTTCACGGACGACTATTTCATCTTTATTCTTCTTGTCGCGCAAAGGAATCTCTCCCAGGAACGGGATCGATACGGCATCTTCCACATCCTTACGTGTACGCACAGTCGTATTCATGACCATCTGCAACCAGATGATACCTGCCGGAATAGCTAATCCCAGCACTACTGCCGCCAATAAGATCATCATCGATTTCGGTGCCACCGGACTCCGGCTTCCCTGCGCCGCATCGATCACACGGGCATTACTTTCGGTAATCGCCTGCGACAAAGCATTCTCTTCCCGCTTATTCAACAAGTAGAGATACAGCTCTTCCTTGATCTTCTGCTGGCGTTCGACAGACAACACATATTTCTGTTGTGTCGGCACAGCCGAAATACGGCGGCTGGTCTGAGCTTCCCGCTCTCTGATATTCTTTATCTTGATATTCAGACCGACAATCAGGTTATCGATAGCCCGGATAATCGTCTGCTTCATCGCACTAAGCGAATTATTCAGGTCCATCACCACCGGGTTCTTATTACTACTATTACCAATCAGTTTGTCACGTTTCAGCAACAGGTTGTTGTACTCACTGATCTGTCCTTCGATGTTCACATCCGCAATACCGGTATTGGCCGGTATCAGGTCAGCACTTTTATGAGGGTCCGTCAGGTAATCGCGTATATATTTCGCCAAAGTCACCTGATTCTCCAGTCCAAGTCCTTCTTTGCTATACTGGCTGCTCTCCTGAAGGTACATTCCCGTTTCCGAACTGATGTCCGTCAGCTGGTTTTCCCGTTTATACGTTTCGATATCGGCATCCACACTGCCCAACTCCTCTTCAATAATGATCAAACGGTCATTAATAAAGTTGGAGGTGTTCACCGTTACCTGGTTCTTATCGTTTATCGCGTCTTCGTTGTACACGGCAATCAACATATTCAGAACATCTTCGGCACGCGGTATGGATACGTCCTGCAATGTCAGGTTGATGATCGTCGCCGTCTTACTGGCCAGCGCCACCTGAAGGGAATTGCTGTATGCCAAAGCGATCTCCTCCCTGTTCCGCTTACTTATAGTTACCGCCTTCCCGAAATATTTATCCGCATAATACAACGTAGGGGTCACCACCAGTTTACCCACCGGAGTGGAGACTGTATCGTTCAATGCCACTTTCAAACTCTTAGCCTCATCTGTCGAGAAACCGGACAGCAAAACCTCTCCGGCCGACAAAGGTGTCGCCACCAATGAAAAAGATTGCGAAGCCTCCGCTTCCGGGAACCGTACGGCTATCGGCGATTGCGTATACAACTCTTCCGTCCGCAACCCGTCCTTTATCGTATAGCTGATATCCAGGTTCAACCGTTCAGCCACTACCGACATCAGACGCTTCGACTTGAAGACCAACACTTCATTGTCCACATTACTTTTTACATTGAACATATTCAGCTCTTCGAAAGCTGCCGACTCGCTGAGCCCTCCACCCTTGCTATTGTCTTTTATCAGTACCGATGCCGTACGTGTATAGACTTTAGGAGCCCATTTCAGATACAGAACAGCGACTCCGGCACAAACCAGGACAGATAAAACGAACCAATACCAGTTGGCCAACACAATATGGAATAGGTCACTCAGGTTCAGTTCGTTTTCTTCTCTTCGCAAGTTGATTGTTTCTTGTTCAGAATTCATTTGTAATCCGATTATTTAAAGATTAATACCGCAATCGTAGTCAGCAAGGAGATAACAGAAACCCAGACTCCGATCGAATTATTCTGGTTAATGCTACTCTGACCCGATTTCGCTTTATTCGGTTCCACATAAACAATATCGTTCTGTTGCAGGTAATAACAGGGAGAATTAAAAATATCAGCCGAACGCAAGTCATGGAACAGGATTGTACGTTTTCCGTTATTTTCGCGAATCACCCCTACCCGGTCACGACGTCCGTAGATTGTCAGGTCACCTGCCATACTCAAAGCCTCCAACAATGTGATACGGTCACCGGAGATAGTAAAGCTACCCGGACGGCCAACTTCGCCCATCACGGAAATCTTGAAGTTCAGGAACTGTACCGTCACAATCGGGTCTTTAATCAAATCGCCTTCGATCAGCTTGTTTTTGATCAGTTCGGTCAACTGCATACGGGTCAAGCCTTCCACATGGATTTCTCCCAAGATGGGAAAGTCGATGTTTCCGTTCGTATCCACCAGATACCCTAAAACACGTTGCTGTCCGCCAGTGTTAGAACCCAATTGATAACTTACCATCGGCATATTGAAAGGCAATGCCAGTTCCGGGTCGCGACTGTTCACCATAATAGCCAGCAAATCGTCACCATGGATAATCACCTCATATTTTTGTTCGATTTCCTGTTGTTTCAGCGGAACGACATCCTGCAAATAGATAATTTTTTTAGTCGATGTGCAGGCGGTAAAAAATACCGCCATACACACGACCAAATAGGCCACATACTTCTTAAACATAGTTACTTACAGTATTAATTATGCTCAGGTTTCATGTTTCCCTGCTCTTTCTCGATATTTTGCGATACCGCTCCATACTGTTCGGCCACAATGCTTTCCACACCACGGTTGGTCTTAACACGAATCGTATATTTTATTACTGCCTGCTTATAAGTAACAGTCATCTTCATATCGCCGCTTACCGCCATACTCTTTGCCATTGCGATTTCGGAAACGCCTTCACAAGCCAAGGCATTCCTTAAAGCAGCCATTAGCTTAGCCTCTATATCGCCTTTCACTCCTTCGCTTTTGGATATGACTTTCCAACCTTCTTTCGCCTTAACGGAAAAATCTTTCGATACAGCCGTTGTTTTTCCCAGGTTATCAACACTTTCAGACAAGATGGTTTCACTATTCGGTTCAGCAGACAAATCAGTAACCACTTTCAACTCATGTACAGAAAAACCATCCAGCTGCAAGACATAAGATTTATCCGAATCATCATAAATAGCTTCGGCTTTATCCGTTCCGTTGACATAATGTTTCACTTCCGTGAAATAAACATCGTTATCGGCTTCCACAGCCTTCACCCTTATTTCCAACGGCTTTTCAAACTTGACACCGTCCGGTTGGCAATCAAAGCTAGACAGCGCCAATGCAGAAGATGTTGTTTGCGGAGTAGAAGTCGACACCGCTTTATCGGCCACCTCTTTCAGCTTTTTATCAGCAGCCGGTACAAATGCCGTGATTGCTATCTCCGTTTCTTTTTCCACTGCGCCGGCAGGAACAAACGCTTCGGTATTTTGCGTAACACTGAGCAAAGTGTCTTTCTCCGGAGTTACTTTGACAGATTCAGCCTGCTTAGTCAGTATCTGCGAGTAAAATACGGTGGTGCCTTTTTCTGCTTTGCTATCTACTGTCACTTCATGTTTAATCGTGAGGTAGCCGTCTTTGACAAAGCTCAGTTCAAAAGAACCTTTTTTATTCACCTCGATTTGGTAAGTACCGGTTGCATCCGTTTTTGCCGACGCCTCTCCGGCAGATACGGAAACATCAGCCAACGCATTTGTTCCGTCCGTTACCTTACCGGTAATAAAATAGGCTTCTTTTTCCAAAGGGTTCTCTACTACTTCGGGAACCGGTTCCACTTCATCTTTTTTACATGAGTTGAAGGACAATCCCCCCACCATCAGCGTTGCAGCCAACAGGCTCAACGACCAGAAATTAGTTGTTTTCATACTAAAAATGGATTAATTAATATTTATTATTTGTTGATAATATGTTTATGAAAAGCAGTTATTTCAATTCTTTTCAGGTTTGAATGTTACTTTTCTCTTGATAGAAAAGTAACCAAAAGATCAAGGCTCAACCGGCCTCACTGCTTCAGTGAAAGACTCCACTCGAAAATCCGAAACTCGCTACGCTCAAACAACGGATTTTCTTTACCGTTCCGTCTTTCACCTCCGCGGACGTTCACCCGCTTAGGCCTTTCCAAGGAAGCTGTGCTTCCTCCTAGGATGGCCGAGACAGACACCTATATAATATAACAGATCCTCTCTTTTTCAACAGCCGGTATCGGCAATCCCAGAAGAACGCAAAGCGTTCTATGAAAGGCATCAGCTGATGAGCGTTAAACGAAGCAGCCGCAGAGAGCGTCCGGAGGCTGTGCTGTTTGAGCGAAGCGAGTTCACAGACGACAGCGAACGGAGGATGCGAAGTAGCGAAGCAGGTGCAGCCTTGATCTTTTGGCTACTTTTCCATCAAGGGAAAAGTAGGCTCAAATATTTCTATACAGGAAATTATTTTGTAACAATTCTCAGAATCTCCTTCTTCACAAAATCCGGGGCATCATATCCCCGGCTGCCGTTTTCGTCGGGGCGGACTTCGTAGCTGTAACCTAATAATTCGTCGCCATACGAACCGCCATGACGAGCCCTGTATTCATGGGCAAAATATTCAGGTAACCGGAAACGGACGGCTCTGCGTTTCCCCCGCTTCGTTCCCGGAATCGGGAGAGCAAAATGAAAACCACCATTCATCTCACCATCGGTAAACAAGCCATATACTCCGACCGTCACCTCGCCAAAATGACGGCGACAATCTAACCGGGCTCCCATATCGCCATACACCAACCGCACGGCCGCCAGGTCTATCTGTAAACCATAATTCGGCTCGTTATACCGTCCCCAGACGGAACCCGACACCCTTCTCCAGGTCGACACCACCCATTCCCCGCCATAGCAGGTACTCGACCCGGTCAGTCCGACATTCGCACCCACCAACCACCGTCCCCGGGCCGGTTGGTAACGGAGGCCGGCATCCACTCCCATCCGGTTACCCGTGAAGTTTCCGGCCGTAAGCCGTCCCGACACACCACCCGGCAGACGAAATTCCTGCCGCAGCGTAATCACTCCCGGACGTATATATTTGCGGAAATCAGTCATATTCGTATAAACCGGCAACACGACCTGTCCCGTCAGCACCGCCCCTTTCCAAAGGTCCATCTGGATAGCCGGAGAGAAATTGACCGCTACCCCATATAATTTATCGAGCCATGAATTTTGTAAAAACAGCTCCGGATACAACACCACATCTATCCGTCCCGCCATCTTATTTCTGCGTTCCTTCCCTTTCAAGCGCCGCATCGCCTCATCCGTATCGTAACCCACCTCCAATGCCGCCGTCTGCCGGGGCAGTGTCAATAACAAACGCGGTATACAGTCGTCCAACACCACCAGCTCATACGCTGCCGCCTGTTCTGTCTCCGGCAGGCTACGCAAGGCTTCAATCACAGCCGCCAGTCCGCGATACGTACCCCGGTATATATTATCTTCATAGGCTATCGTACAAACCGAATCGGTCTGTGCCACCCGTATCTCTTCCATGCCGAGCGAAAGCAAAGTTTGTTCAGCCGCTTCAGCCACCGATCTTCCCGCCGGTTGTTGCCCCATCAGTACGACAACCATTCCCCAGGCCATCAGGCAAACCATTCCCAAACACCTTCTTCTCATTGCCGGCCTCCCTTCTTTTTGAGCAATACCAATTCATACCGTATCCCACCCGATACCGCTTTCAAGTCGTAACAAAACAGATGTACCGTAAAATGATTGAAAAGACGCACGTTACCGCCCATATTCACAGCACTACCGTCGTACTCCGCCATCAAGGAAAGCGGACGGAAGAAGGCCGGCGAATAACTCATTCCTCCAAAGACTCCGTCACGAACAGCATGCTTACGGAACGGGATATTCCATCCGAATGTAAACGCCAGGTCATGGCCGCCGGGTAGGAAGTGCTTCGTCGCTACCCCATACACCGACGAAAAATAACGGTTACCAGTAACTTCACTGAACGTATTCAGTTGCCCGGTCGTCAAAGCGTCATTGCTCCCCACGACCACCGACGGCCAATACTTTCCCTCTTTCAACGGACGTATCCGCAACGACACCGAACGGTCCTGATTCCATTTACCCGTTTTAAGCTTCATCAACGTACAGCGATAACCGACCTCCAGGCAAGGCAGAAATGTCACATTCAGGAAATAATTCCCGGAATTATAATCCCAGAAATCAGGAAGCATCTGTTCCGGCAGATAATTCGCCCCCACCATAAACGTCCCGTCTACCTGCATATCTGCCGTCGGAATATTCAATAATCCCGTCACCCCCATCGAATGTTGAGCGTATAAGGATGAACCGCCCAGCAAAAAGCCCGCAGCCAAAACAAATAAAACCCTAATTTTCAATTTTCAATTTTTAATTTTCAATTATCAAACCGCCCCCGGCCTATCCAGCCACACCGAAACGTGGCGCAGTTGTTCCCGGCGTTCCGCCAGCTTTATAACCAGTTCGTGCTGCAACTCTTCATGGTCTTCCTGTACTACCTGACGGACCAGCCGGGAGATCAGCCGGAGCAAACGAGCTTCGCTGTACAGGAATAGCAGATAAGGCAGATATACATCGGATGATAACAGTTCCAGATCAGTCTGTAATTGAGTATCATATTCCCGATGCAGTTCAGCAACAACACATTGAAGCGGGGCCGACAACCCGTCCTCCGTTCCAGCCTCCTGCAAATGTTCGAAAATACGCTGATGGTCCGCATCCTCAAACCAGAGATCATCCGTCTCCAGGGCCGAAGCCACCAGGTCGATAAACAGGTACTCCTCCCCTCTCAAACGAAAAGTAGCCTCCGGATACAACAGGCAAACCGTCAGCAAGGCACACTCCGACGAATGCGGCCTGTTCTGCAACCGCCCGATCATCCGTGCAAACTCTTCCCTGCCTAACCGACGGAATAAAGAATCCGGATCTCCCTCGCCAGGAATCAACGCCGAATCGGCATCCATCCCCGCTTCCCGCAAGCGCAACACCGCTTTCTTCGAAGCCGCCTGCCCCGCCTCGTCACCGTCGAGCAACAGACAGGCACGGTTGGTATATTTCTTCAGCAAAACAATATGGCTGTCGGTCAAAGCCGTCCCGCACAAAGCCACCGTATTGACAAACCCGGCAGCATGCATCGCAATCGCATCTTTATATCCTTCGGTAATAAACACATAATCTTCTTTCCGTATCACCGCCACCGCACGGTTGAGTCCGTACAAGGTAGCCCCTTTGTCATACCCGTCGGCTGCCGACGAGTTGATATATTTCGGAACCGAAGTATCTTCATCACACAACCGGCGTGCTCCCATCCCGACCAGTTTTCCATACTCGTCGCGCACCGGAAAAATAATCCGGTTGCGCATCACCTTCCATTCGGCAGGCACCTGCACAGGCGACATGCCCACTTCAAAATCCAGATAAGCCGCCGAAAGCTCCGAACACCCGCAGGCATAAGGCAACAACAGTTTCATAAAAGCCGCAAAATCCTTTACAGGCTGTATCGCCTGTCGTTTGATAGCCATCCGCCCTGTACCGGGCATCACGAAACCCGGCTTACCCTCAGCAAATCTGCCTGCCGCCAGTTTCCTGACCGCGTCACTCAACGTACAATGTTCCATCTTCCTGACAAACTCGAATACATCCCCATGTTCCCCGCAGGCAAAACAGGAATAAGTCTGTTTTTCGGGATTCACCATCAACGACGGATGGTGGTCCGGATGAAACGGACACAGTCCGACATAATTCTTCCCCTTAGGCTCCAAATGCTGATAACCGCCGATCACCTCCTCGATACGAACAGATGATTTTATTTGTTGAAAATCACTCTTCTTCATAACGCATCCGGTTGTCATAGTTAGTAATACGGGTAAATGACTTATTGTAACGGAAACGAGCAATCCCGGTCGATCCGTTTCGTGTTTTCAGTATATATAATTTTCCTACACCCCGCAGGCTCTCCCCTGTCGTCTCGTCCTTGAAAATACCGTAACGTTCGGGACGGTGAACAAAAAAGACACAATCCGCCACCTGTTCGATCACACCCGAATCACGCAGATCATGCAATTCAGGGACATACGCCTTTTCGATACGTTGTACACTATTACGGTTCATCTGCGACAAGACCAGCACCGGACAATTGGTATCGACCGCCACCTGTTTCGCTCCTTCTATATTACGACCCACCAACTGGTCCATCGTCTCCCCGGCGTGTCCTTTGCGTTCCATCAGGTGCAGATAATCGATCACTACCAGGTCACACTGCCCCTTCTTTTTCTGTAACATCACCTGGGCACGAATATTCTCTATGCTATTGCCCGGCGTATGGTCGAAAAAGAGCGGCAGGTCTTCAAACTTTCCCGCCAGCCGTTCCATGCGTTCCAGTTCAGCCGTCGTCAGTCCCTCGATACGTAAATGATCAGCATCCACACTAGCATAACCGGCAAAAAGACGGTTCATCGTCTGCATAGCCGTCATCTCCAGGCTGAAGAAACAGACCGCTTTTCCCGAAAGTGCGACATTCATGGCAATATGCATGGCGACAGCCGTTTTTCCGTCGCTCGGACGTCCGCCTTCCACCAACAGTTCACCGTTGTAAAGTCCGCCCGTCACGTAATCGAACTCTTCGATCCCCGACAGGATACGCATTCTGTCATTCCCCGTACTCAACCGTTCACGATGCATCTGAAGCACCTCATTGGCCGTACACCCGATACGTTCGAGCGGTTTACCCACCGTGCATCTCTCACGCAGTTCGAGCAACGACCGCTCCGCCTCTTCTATCAACAGTGTGTAAGAAGACTCGAACCCGGCCGCCTTTGCGCCCAGCGTCACAAAAAGAGTGTTCAACAGGCGGAGCATATACTGTCTTTTCACCTCTTCCACATAATAAGGCAAACCTGAAATATGGCGTATGCGTCCTACCAGCGAAGCCATTCGTTTAATACCGCCCCACTCCTTCCAACGCTTCTCGTCGGTCTTACGCATTTCGGTATCGACTGTGATCATATCCACCGTTTCCCCCTTGTCATAAAGATTGCTGATTGCCTGATAAATAAATGCCAGGTCCGGACGACTGAACATCTCCGGTTTCAAGACGGGAAAGGTGCCCACTATCGCCTCGGCATCGAGCAGCAAAGCGCTGATAACGGCTTCTTCCACCTGTTCCACACTGATGTTGTTTTCTCCTGCGAATATTTTATTTTCGATATTGTCTGTTGTCATGGTCGATTCAGTTAACGTTTTTATTCGGATATTGCTTACTTCTTCCCCCTATCTTGGCCTCAGCCTCCGACAGGCGTGCAGCGGCATCTTCCGCCTGTTTCGCATCGTTTGTCCGACTGATTTTACCTGTGTCCCGCAACTTGTATTCCTTCTCCGAAGCAAAACAGAATTTATCGTATCCGTTTACGCGGATGACAGAGCCGCCCGGTACCCGGACTATCTCGACCAGTTCTCTTTTCTCCAGTTTTTCAAGCAAGCGGCTGATCGAGCCGAAAGGTATTCCCGACAATCGCGACAGCTCACGATACGTGCCTACATACTCCCCTCTGTAACTCATCACCTGGTTATTTCCCAATTTCACCACCCTGTCATCGAAGTTGCATGAAATAAACAAAACCAAATGCAACCCGGCTAACATTTTTTCTTCTTTCTCCAAACTCAATACCCTAGCATATAAGACTCTGGGTACTTTTACGAATGAATGCCCCATATATTCGAGCGCCACCCGTTCATGTTCTTTGTTTTCTTGTCTCATGTGTATTACTTTAACGTGTAACATCTGAAACGCAATTTGAAACACTTTTAAAACGCTACTCATCCGGTTAACAAAAAGATTTGAGCTTTTTCGAAACGCTTTTGAGACGCATTACCCTATTTTCTATATATATTAAAGAACTTCTTAAAAGAACATATAAAAAATAAACATTGATTTTCAACTTGCATTACGAAGACAAAAGTAGACGGTTCGGAAACGGATGGCAACCCGCTTTTTTCCGCATTTTATTTCTTTAGAAGGCTTTCTGACAACAGGTTATAAAATTAAAATACGTATTTTTGTGTAAATACAGTTTGTTAAACTAGTATAATCTATACTACGAATGACTCAAATGTGAACTGAGGTATTCTTTCGTACAATTCATTTCAAAAATGGTGAGCAGGGCGGCGGCCAATCTTCCGTAAGAAATATCTCCGAGTAAACCGGCTTCTCTCATTTCAAGAAACAGTTCTATCACTTTCGTCTTTCCCTTTTCATCCAATGGTATTTTTTCAAAAGCCTCGACCAGATTCATGTACCCAAGTTGATGCAGGATCAATTCTTTATTGTTTTCGAAAAACTGCATTCGCAGACTATCCCAACGACTCGTGCTTTTCGTGTCATTGCATGCCAGGACAGGGATGAGCATTAATACCAGACCGATTTTATCATCGTTCTTTTCGATTACTTCCTCCAGGTACGTATACGCAAGGTTTCTACCGGTCAAAGCACCGATTCTTTTTTTACGATCTTGATCAGATCGATATGTTTTTTGATAAATAAATTCATATGACAATTGTATTATGCTGTCAGAAAGCCTTTTTTAATTGTCAATTTCCTAACTATATAATCGCATACGGATAACTATGTAATCCGCCACGCATAACTATCTGTTTTCTCACTTATGGTTCGCCCAGAAAACGGACGATAACCTGCACCTGTATCGGTGTCAGGGTCTTTTTCCCCTTCTTCCATCCGCATCGTTCCAGTTCATTTATCAACGAAGGGTTGACCTGTACCCATTTACTTAATCTTTTACTAGACGATTCAGGCGTAAGTCCCTGTCCATACAACAATGCCAACTCCTGCCAACCGTACGATCTGATCTTGAATTTTTCTTCTTCCATATTCCATTATCCATTGTTTTACATGCCTTTAAGTTACAAAATAAAAACGACATAATCAACTTTATTCTCAATTATTTCAAGAGATTCAATCATATTCATCTGCGCCCCTTAATACAGACATTGAGTATTGCGAATAGATCAATTATTGTCAGATGTGAGCTATTTGTATCTCTTTAATGGGGCAAAGCCCCATGCCGTAGGCTCTCTTTTGCCGTCAGTTTCAACTGACGGATAGATAATCTTTCCGGTTTTACCGGATTCCTCTGTGGGTTTCAACCCCTTTTCCTGATATGTATAATGAAAGGGGATAAATCCCACAGAGGAAGAGGCTTTGCCTCCTGTATTTAGAACCGTTGGTTGAAACCAACGGCAAAATAGAGCCTGCGGCACGAGGCTCGCCTCGTTGAAAGTCGATATGGTCTGTGCCTTTGCGATCCCGTGTCGAGCACGGGAACGGGATAGTTCAATTATTTCTATAACTGAATGAAAATAAGAACAAATATTCATCGATCTTCCCGTTGAAGGACAGAAAGGAATTTGCGTTTTCCCATCTGTGTACCTTTGTATTGTTATCGATAACCAACCAGTTAATCGTCAATAGCTTTCGGAGCATTTCCATTGGCATATTGGCACATTGTCAAATTAAAAAATTATTTCCCATGGCTTTAAAGTATCATTTAGTACAGCGTCTTGACAAGAGTAAAGATGCTGCTGCCGGTTCAAAGCTGTATTACGGCCAGATCCGTGCCCAACAGAAACTGGAGTTTAACAAACTCTGCGAAATCATTGCTTCTTATTCTACGGCTTCACGCGGTGATGTCATGTTAGTGATCGACGGTTTGTTATACGTCATGCGCCAACATCTGGAAAACGGCGAAGTAGTCCAGGTGGGCGATTTCGGTAACTTCCGTATGCTGGCTGGCAGCAAGGGAACAGCGGTTGCCGATGATTTCACCACGAGTCTGTTCAAAAAGGGGCGTATCGTTTTCACACCGGGTCCCATGCTGAAAGAAGTCACAGCGAAACCGAAGTTTGAGAAAATTGTACCGATCACCTCTTCCGACAACAGTGGCTCAGGGAGTGACCGTCCTGAAATCGAGTAATGACGCACCATGAAAAAGCAAGATTTCATCAAACAGTATTTGCCTCTCGCCCAAAAGGCGGGAGTGCAATTCGGAATGAACCCGGTCATCATCCTGGCCCAGTCCGCCATCGAAACCGGCTGGGGCGAAAGTACACTTTGCAAGGAGCATCATAACTTTTTCGGCATCACGGCTTACGGCCGTCCCAACCCTTTCTGGAAAGGCGACCGGACCGATTTATCTGCCGTCACCGGCCGTCCGACCTTATGGTTCCGCCGGTACGCTTCACCAGAAGACAGTTTCCTCGACTTCGCCCGCCTGATCCACTCTGCCTATCCTGTGGCAGCGACTCTCACCTTCCACCCTGCGGCTTATGCCAAAGAGATTGCCTACAGCAAATACATCAGCGAAGTGAACGGTGACAACCGTGCCGCTTACCAGCGTATGCTAGTGTCGATCTGCCGCTCGATAGAGCGGTTATCGGTCAATTAATTTTCAATTTTCAATTTATAATTTTCAATTCCCATGAATGTCCTTGAAACAATTCTCAACTTCCTCACCAGCCTTGCCCGGATCATCCTTCCCCGCAAGCGAAAACCGGCAACCGGTGACTGCCCCTGTCCTCATCCTCTGCCTGCTCCTGCTGAGCCTCCTCTCCCTCCTGATGCGGGAGACGGAAGTGACCCTGACCTGTATCGGAGCGATACTCTCGCTCTCGAACAGGGGGACTGGGGAACCCGGCAAGAAAGCCTCCCTCCCGGAGCCGACTGGCTCGGAATGTCCGGATATAGCTTGATGCTGATGGGCGGGGTTGGGTGTTTGTGTAAATTATTCCTCTCATAGGCGGGATAACAGAGGTTTGTCTAAAAATGAAATTCGTTAACTCAAGGTTCCCTTCATTTCGAGGGGGACTTTGTTTTATCTATACTTTTATCCTGTCAGCCAGTATTCCCGGCATCAGACGGGTTTCTTTATAGGTTTCGTCCATATTGATATTGGCAATGTAGCGACCGGACATATTTTCTTCGTCGGCCAGATTACTTAAAGCCGGAATAGAGATTGGATTAACTAATCTCTTAAACTTACATTCTACGGCTATTTTATGCCCCGAATTGTCCACTCTATCATATTGTCCCCAAAAATCCTTGAGGAATTTTAGATAGATTGTAAAAAAACTCTCAACTTCCTCACTCGTCTTTATTCATCCCTGCTGTTCATACCGGATCACACGCTGATCGAATTTGAAGCCACGTTGTTCTATGTACTTCCTGAAACGGGGATGGTAGGAATAAAGAAAAGTTATCAGTTCTTCCGTATCGAAAAGATTAATGATGTTATGCGTATAACCGAGAATCATTTACTTCTGAATCGCCTTTTTGATCTCTTGCACAATATAAACCACATCCTCATCCGTCACACATGGGCCACTTGGCAGACAAAGCCCTTGTTTGAACAAAGATTCACTTACACCGTTCACATAACAAGGATTATTTTTATAAACGGGTTGCAAATGCATTGGTTTCCATAGCGGACGAGATTCGATACCGGCAGCATCCAAAGCCATACGCATCGCCTCTACATTCTTGTTTGGCTCACAATCCGTATGCAAAGAAGAAGCTTCGTGGGTCACTCCGGCAGCACCACCTACAGCTCCCTGAACAACCACTTCATAGGCATGTTCTTCACCTTTCACATGTAAGTCAGTATTAAGCAGGATTGTATTCAGCCAATAGTTGCTATCGAACCGGGAAGATGGATTTTCATGCAGTACGATTCCCTCTACTCCGGCAAGTAACTCCTTGTAAAGACGGCAAGTGTACTGATGGTGGACGATATGTTCTTCCAGTACTGTCATCTGCCCGCGTCCGATACCGGCACAGATATTCGACATACGGTAATTATAACCGATCTCTTCATGCTGATAATAAGGATATGACTCGCGAGCCTGGGTAGCATAGAACATGATTTTCCTTTTTGCCTCTTCATCCGGACAAATTAATGCACCGCCTCCGGAAGTCGTAATCATCTTATTCCCATTGAAAGAAAGTACCCCATACCGTCCGAACGTACCACAAACCTGTCCGTCATACCGGCTGCCTAATCCTTCGGCAGCATCCTCGATAACCGGAATATCATACTTATTGGCAATCGCCATAATCTCCTCAATCTTAGCAGGCATACCATACAGATAAACGGGAACAATCGCCTTCGGCTTCTTGCCTGTCTTGGCGATCCGATCTTTAATAGCCTCTTCCAACAACTCCGGGTCCATATTCCAAGTATCCGCCTCCGAATCCACAAATACCGGAGTAGCCCCCAGATAAGTCACCGGATGCGAAGAAGCACAGAAAGTAAAGCTCTGTACAATCACTTCGTCCCCCGGTCCCACACCACAGGCCAACAATGCAAGATGGACGGCTGCCGTACCGGCAGAAAGTACTACAACTTCCTTATTATTACCTACAAAATGTTTCAGATCCTCTTCAAACCCATTCACATTCGGTCCCAAGGGTACAACCCAATTGGTATCAAAGGCTTCTTGGATAAAAGTCTGTTCTTTGCCGCTCATGTGGGCAAGGCAAAGGTAAATTCGTTTGTTCATTATAATTTATAATTAAATCTACAAAGACAATAATTCTTTCAGAGTACGTATCTTTACATCCGGCAGATACTCTTCCTGACAGGAAAAGTCCTGACGGTGGATATTTCTTCCATCATCCAACAGGCAGATCGTTTTCCACCCCAGCTTATTAGGTGTGATAAAATCTTTCCGAAGATTATCCCCGACATAGACAAACTTCGCATCGGCATATTTATTCTGAAAAAACATAAAATTCCTCTCCGACGGTTTTTCAGAGCCAAACTCTTCGGATATGACCAAGTTCTCGTTTTCGATAAATTGGTCAAGTCTCAATGCTCGAAACTTATTCCGTTGGGTAATTGAGCGACCATCCGTTATCATCCCCAGCATAAAATCCTGCTTCAGAATTTCTAAAGCCTTCAAGGTATCAAGTTCCAACCGGATATCGGGACGATGAGACCTGTAGACGGACAACAAATCCGTTTTCGTCAACGACAAATCGTAAGTATCGATCAAACGAGAAAAGACATCCGCTTTCTCTTTATAGGCTTCCAACATAAAAACATAGATTCCTTTCAAGGAGAACTTCAATTCTATCCATCCGGCAATTTCCAGATAAGCAGAGTATAAGAAATCGATTTCCTTATACAACGTATCATCTAGATCAAAAATGAAAATCTTATTTTTCATATACGATTACCTCGTTGTCATACCGGAGCATCAAAGTATTGTCCGCCCAAGTATCCATATAGGTCAACGTTTCATCCAACATATACTCTCTTACGACATATTCCGGAAAGTTGGCTCCCGCATAATAGGACAGTGGATATCCCCCGCCGAACCGTGGATTGATCTCGATCCCGACCACATCGTCGTCCGACTCCCTATAGAACAATTGGATACAGATGCAACCAACCACACCCGGCAAATAGTCCAGCCGTTCCTTCAAGAACCGAACCAAATAGTTTTTGCGGGTAAACCCTTTGTTGATCTCACCGGCACGGATCTCTATTCTTTCGCGGGGCACAATGGCTTTCACCCTATTATCTCTGCCATAATACATATCGACCGTAAATTCCTTGTATTCTTGTTTGTCAATATATTCCATAAAGATCAATTTCGGATGATTCAATATTTCCGGTGTCAATTCCTCTTTACACCTAACGACATACAGGTCTTTGCTTAAGGAACCGTCATATGGTTTGGCGAAAAGTGGAAAAGTCGGATGATATTTATCCACTGGAGCCGGAACGCGAATATCATGGCTATTCAAAAATGTCCCGGTATTCCGCTTATCCCGGCAGGCTTGTATGAAAGGCAATTCCGAGACCATCGGTTCTACCCCATTCTCCCAAAGCAGCTTCTTATTCTCAGCCAATACCAATAATTCTGTATCGATCGTCGGCACGATAATCCGAATTCCTTTTTCCTTACATATTGTCAGCAACATCTTTATATAACCGGGATCTGTCACCCTCGGTACAGCTATGCACCCGTCTGAAACAATCCCGGCAGGAGTCATCTCAGGATTCATATCTGTCGTGAACACCTTCGCTTCAGGATAAAAACGTCTCAATGTTTCTTGAAACAGCTTTGTCAATGTAACCCGCTTTCCAGCAGAGGTGATTAGGATATTAATATTACCTCGAAGATCATGACGCTCCAAAGCAGCTCTTGCTGCCAAAAGAGGTTTAAGAAGGTAATTTACCCCCCCCCCCGTTAACACCGGTTAACATTTCGATATTCAATGCCTTTATCGTTTTACATCTATTTCCTACAGCCAAAACCCCATCCGGAATGTCTTTGGCAACCACCGAGCCAGCACCTATCACAGACCATTTTCCAATCTTGATACCCGGTAGAACCGTCGTACCTGCACCGATCCAACAACCTTCACCAACATGAACGTTTCCACAAAGCGTACTATGTGGAGAGATATGCACATAATCTCCTATCACACATTCATGATCAACTGACACTCCGGTATTAACAATGCAATGTTTCCCTATACAGGCACAAGACTGGACAACCGCTCCCTGCATTATAACCGATCCTTCCCGTACAATAGCATAAGGAGAGATCATCGCAGACGGGTGTATCGCCGTTCCAAACTCAACATTCAATTTATGAGCGATAACCTGGCGTATTTTATTATCTCCTATACTTATTATCAGAGGTGAAATATCTTCTTTTCCATGAAAAACCGGATAACCTAAAAGTTCATTTATATTCGGATTATCATCGACAAGACCTTCTATCTCTATATGATTCGCTTTTAATATATCTATGATCACTTTAGCATGACCACTCGCACCGTATAAATACATATCCGTTTAATTATTACCCGTAAAAAACTCCATCGTAGCCTGCCCCTCTTGTGAAATACCTTCCCGGACAAACACTTTTTTTATCGTTAAAAAGATGATCTTTACATCCAACAAGAACGAACAATGGTCCACATACCAGACATCCAGTTCGAACTTCTTCGTCCAACTGATCGCATTACGTCCGTTCACTTGTGCCCATCCGGTAATACCCGGTCGCACATCATGACGACGAGCTTGCTCTTTACTATACAATGGTAGATATTGAACCAATAAGGGACGAGGTCCGATCAACGCCATATCCCCTTTCAGGACATTTATCAGCTGGGGCAATTCATCGATTGAAGTAGAACGAACAAAACGCCCTACGTTCGTCAACCGATCCGCATCAGGCAGTAAATTACCGTCAGCATCCCGTTCATCCGTCATGGTCTTGAACTTGATTACCTTGAATATCTTTCCATCTTTACCGGGACGATTCTGGAAAAAGAAAGCCCCAGTTCCTTTATTAGCGAAATGCAGCCAAATAGTGACAATTGCCAATGGCAAAAATAGAATTGACAAAGTTATGAATGCAATGCAAAAGTCAATTAAACGTTTAAAGAAATGCTTATACATAACCCGATTATTTATAGACCATTGTTTGAACTTACAAGTTTATTAAATCAATGTTGTTCCAATTGAGTTTCCTATCAGCCTGCGCCAGACTCATAAATTCGAATTCATCAAAAAGATGTTCCATCTTGCTAAATGCGCCCTTAGTGCCTACATGAGACTTGAAGTATCGCAATATACGATTCTTTAATGATCCATTCTCTTGAAAGTAGGTTTCATATTTGTCTCGAGTCATTATCTTCTCCTTGTTATAAATCAAGTCGCCAATGTGAAAATAACAGATATTGTAACTATTCTTTTTCATATTGTCTGACACAAAGTTATAAGGGTAAAGACGAAAATAACCACCTCCTGAATAGGCTACCTGTTTTCCAAACAGTGGTGCAAGCATAATAGGAAATTCTTTGATTCGGGCACCTTTATACTCAACAATCGAAGGATTGCTGGTTGGAAAGCTATCAAAACCGCCGAAGTCACGCCTAGCTGGAAATAACGATGAATCACACTCAATACCACACTCAGCAAGCACTTCTAGCGCCCATTTGTTATTCTCTCCAATAGAGAATGCAGGAGCTCTGAAGCTAACGACCTTCTGACCACAGCAATCTTCCAGTGCAGCAACAGCAGTTTTAGTATCCAATTGCAATTGCTCTGGAGTCATCTTTGTCAACCAAGTATGCTCGTTAGAGTGACAGCCGATATCGTGTCCACGCTTAGCAATCTCCTTCACTACATAAGGGAAATCAGTAGCGATACCACCTACACAAAAGAATGTTGCCTTAAAGTTTCGTGCATCCAACACATCCAAAATACGATGAAAATATTCATCATATTCCTTGTACTTTTCTTTTCTTGCGCCATTGAATTTCTTTTCAATGTACCATTCTTCTATATCATATGATAGTATATTCATATTATTCTCTTTGTGAGATATTTTTTACAACTTTAGCAGGTCTTCCTGTTGCAACTGTCCATGCTGGTATATCCTTAGTCACTAGGGAGTAAGCCCCCACAATTGCGCCATCCCCTATAGTAACACCAGGCATGATAAGCGTTTCCATACCTATCATTACTCCTTTGCCAATATGAATTTCACCAAGGCTATATGGTAATTTTGCAGCATCATCACCAACACAATAACTTTTAAGATTTCTTTGATGGCATAATAACCTACAACCACCTGTTATATGAGCATGCTCTTCTATATATATTAAATCGGCATGACCTGCATCTATTCTAACATGATCACCGACAAATATATCTTTACCAACATGACAACCTATTTTCTTCAAAATCCATGGTCTTATTTTTCTCGGGAGCAAAGGAGAAAGAATCCAAGATTCCATTACACAATTAATTAAAAACGAGTCTCTATAAGTTTTGCAGCCTCTACAAATAACCTTCCATAAGGATACTTGGCCATATTCCTCCTCAGAATAGTTCAATCCAATAACCCGCAAAAATCTATATGTTAACGATAATTTTTTGTTAATTGATTCCATACTATGCTTCAATTACTTTTATAATATGCGGCCAAACCACCTTATTGTCATACAATTCCACTGTCAATCTACGAGCTTTTTCACCCATTTCTTTTCTTTTCTCTTCATGGTCTATCATGAAATTAATCTTGTCTGCAATAGACTTTGTATTGATTTCACAATACACACCAGTTTCATTTTCAACTATCGAATCAATACAACCTGTGGATTTCGAGACAATGGCTGGTATGTTCATTGCCGCGCATTCTATCGTAACCATGCCAAAACCTTCACGATAAGAAGGTAAAACCACAACGCTGAACAAAGAGAAATATTTATAAATATCATCGTGATTAACACTACCACAATTAATAATATCTTCTCCTGTTTTAATAAAATCAACTAATTCTTGACTAATACTATCACGAACTTCAACAGGTCCAATCAAAAGTAGTTTTATATTATGATCATTCGACCTCTCCTGTTTAATGAGTTTAAAAGCATCCACCAATTCTCTGATACCTTTATCTTGCACCATGCGCCCACAAAAACCAATAACAAAATCATTATCGCTTATGCCTAAGCTTCGCTTTAATTCGTCTTGTTCTGTTTGCACTATTCTTACTGGGTTGAAAAGATTTTGAGTATCAATACCACCACATGTACCAACTCCTAAAAGATACTGGCGTGATGATTTTTCAACATTATTTAACAAACGGGCATTTGCTACTGATCTACTTACGCAAACAGTTTTATGAGACATCGTAGCTACCATCCTATCCATTAAGATAACAAGCTTACGCTTTAAGCCTTTCATTGTTTCAAATATAACACCGTGGGCAAAGATAATGCGGTTGGGAACTCGCAACATCCACGCAGCTGTAGTACCAAGCAGTCGCGCTTTAGCTTGATGTGCAATCACTGTATCTATTCTATTATTGTGAATATATTTACATATTTCAATGAAAGCCTTAAAGTCTGCCCATGGGCTTAAAGTCCTTGATAACAAGATCGGATGATATTTCACATGGTTAAATCTTGCATACTCTTCCATTTCATCATCAGGGCTACAAATCAAATGCATTTCATAGCCATGTTCTCTTAGATAGACAAACTGACCACCAATGAAATTTCTAGCACTACTTGCCAAGTTTATTATCTCAAGTATATTATGTGGTCTGTTTTTTGTTGTAGACATATACTGAATTTTTAAGTTGAATAGATCCGTGCCTTTGTTACCAACTTCCTTCAACTGACAAGATTATCGGTTTTATCAACTCTTCGTAATCTTGTATTTCATCAGCATTAGGTGAATACCCTCTTCTTTTTAGTATCTGATTAATGGACACAAAAGGCGATACTAACGCAAAGCTTATGATCTTAAACAATAATAGTATAGATTGCTTTGAATTGTGTTTACTTATATTGTGTTTAAAACGATTAATATATGATTCTAATATTTTCTTCTTAGTCACAGAATCGAATTCAGAGTAATAGTATAAAGGGGTCGTCATATAGAAATACTCCTTGTAACCATATAAGTATTTCTTAAGGAAGTCTTGATCCTCACCATACTTTAAAGTTGTTGCATAGGAATTATTCTTTGCTATCACAGTCCTAAACATACTAGAAGCATGGACTGGTGTGTTAGTACCATTATATTGAACTGCACAATCATGGCCAATGCCTCTTTTTGTTATTATATCAGTACTAAGACCAAACGAAATCATTGCAGAAGAGACCAAAACATATTCGCTATTCTCCAATATGTCAACCTGTTTTTTTAGTTTTTCAGGATGATATATATCATCAGCATCAAGCATCGCAAGATATTTACCACAAGCTTCCTCCAAGGCTTTTTGTCTTGCAGCAGACCGTCCCTTGTTCTTCTTAAAGCGAAATACTCGAATTCTTTTATCTGTCAGGCTATTCAAAAACTGCGTGGTTCCATCTGTTGAACCATCGTCAACGACTATGCATTCCCAGTTAGAATACGACTGTCTATATAATGATTCCAATGAAGCCTTGATATATGGTAAACCATTATATACTGGCATCATTATAGAAACTAAAGGATTATTCATCTAAAATTAAAATGTATTGTTCTAATAATTCTATCTTTATTATTCTTTAAGCCACATTAAAAACATAAACAAGTAATTCAAAAAAAGAACAGAGTGTATATTTCTAGTTAGTCTAGTTTTTTCTTTAACAAAAGGATAAGTAATTAGTATTGGAAATAAGAACCATGAAAGATATGCAAAACGATTGTTATAAGGAACATATATCGTTAATATCCAGAAAGCATTACATATAACATATGTGCTCCAAACTCTCAAATAAAAAACATCTTTCAATTCTAGTTTTTTCATATATTTCCATCCAACAATTATTGGAATCATACTATAAAAGAGGAAATCAAACCTAAAACCTGTATATGAAAAAGTGGCATTCTGTTGATTAGCAAAATCTGCAGTTAAGTATGAAGACAATCTATCATCCTCCCTCATTAAATCCGCAGGTATAAGTGATGCAAGAAAATTTCCAAAAACAAGAGATAACAATAAGCAAGCAAACCACACACTCATGTATACTTTAGGCTTGTTATAGAATCTAACCAAAACAAATGCACAAATTGGAAGGAGAGCTGATTTATGAAAAGAAAGCCCAATTATGCACATGAACACTGTTTGCCACAATTTTCTGTTCAAATTAGAAATCGCCAGTGTTACAAATGCAAGAGCTATACCATTTCGCATTCCATTTACACCGTAACCGAAAAAAGAGAATGAACATACAAGTATAATAAATGCAATTCCAAAGTTAGAGGAATAAATATTTTTATATGCAACAAGATATGTGATAATATATAAACAAGCAAGTACTCCGAAAAAGACCTCAATTGTAAACGGTAGCATTGTCTTTACAAGAATAACATAACCCAGATCTTTATAACCCAAGACATCAGAACCATACTCCTTTGCCAGGTTAAAGAAAATGGCTACAGCTTTTGTATCAACCAAACCGGCTAGATGCGTAATAGGTCGAACAGCCCAATATACAATAATAAATAATGCGAGCAAAATAGCTCTTCCATTAATATTATCTAAACCATAACCCACCTGTTTCGTTAAAATGAATATTACTGTAAAAACTAATACAGCTTGATATATTTGAACATACAAGAAAGGATCTATCCAAAAATTTTCCATGATTACAAATTGTTACTTAAATAACACAGTACGTCAATTCCAGTCAATATAGGATAGTATATTATCTACAAATATTTTTAGAGAACAATCCCTCAATACTCTTTCTCGCGCTTTTGTACCTTGCTCCCATGCCAACTTCTTATTTTCAATCAACTTCATTAAAATATTATGGAGTTCATCAGTATTATCTTGCTGTATAAGCCAACCACCATCATTCTCTTTTACTGCATCTGATATACCGCCAGTTCTTGTAGCAATAACAGCTGTCCCACAAGATTGAGACTCGGTGAAAACCAAACCAAAGCCTTCTACATTTCGCAACTCAGGCTCTTCTCTCGTACAAAGTATAAAGAGGTCATGTGAAGAATAGAAATCATTCATACCACTAGAAGGAATAAAACCTAAAAAGTCAATGATATTATTCAATTTCAAATCAAATGATAATTGCTCAAGAGTATTCTTATATGGACCTTTGCCAGCAATTGACAACTTAATTTTTTCCTTATAACTTTCTGGCAGAGTTGATATCGTTTTTAAAATAAAATCATGCCCCTTAAACTTTTCCAGTCGCGATATTGAACAAATATGTAGAATATTATCATTATGCTTTGGAGCTGTAGGATAAAACATTTGCGAGTTTACAGGTAGAGATATTGCTTTAACAGATACGCTTTTTGCAACGCTTTTTACCAAATTTGCTGTATAATGGCTATTCGCAATAACACCCTTGCAGCATGAAAAAATGAAGTGGCGGAAATACTTCCACACATACTTTCTGAAAACACCCTGGCCTGGCAAAAGTTCAGCACCATGTGCAAGTGTATATGGTTTTCTACCAGCCAAGATACACAAAGTAGCAGCGGGATGCCATGTATCGCAAATAATAATGTCGTCTTTAGTTGTAACTCTTTTTATACATTTAATCATTTCAACTTCAAGTCGACCTCGTTTTGCATTTAGTCTATGTATTCTTGGATTATTCTCACTTTCTGCACATGCTGCAGCTGTTATAACGAGATATGGAATACCTCGTCCTTCCAAGTCAGAGACAATATCGCCGCAAAGGCGAGCTATACCACCATTGTTGGGTAGATAATCATATGCTACAATAACAATATTTCTCATATTCTTTTTAGGATAAAATAAACAGGTTGAAAATATTTGAAACAAAATATCCTAATTCTGCGGCTTGGAGGGAGGACTCTATCGTAAGAAGTATCTGCATAATCAGTTTTGGAAATTGCATCATAGTACAACTTTCTTAAAGGATGCAGACAACCCTTTTCCCAAGGTCGACCAGTGAAGAAAGAGGTAAAATGTATAATAGCTGGATTTTTTCTTGCCAGCTTGACATCTTCTTCAGGATAATAACTTGTCATTCCATGAAACGACAAAAGTCTTTTATATGAGTGAATAGCAAAAATTGGGGATTGAACATTATAACGAAGCGGTATATATTTAATCTGCCCCCTAAAGACTCCATTTATTACCCCCTGATCCAAATGTGGTACACTTCCATTGAATTTAAAAATGAACTTGATAAATTCTTTTGTTACATTTTGACGACGCCATTCTTCTAAATTTATAAGAAGAATACCTGCATTAATATACCTATCTGATTCATGAAGACCTATTTTAGTCTTCATATGAGGATACATAGTATCTTCAATTCCTGCAATTATTTTACCATCAAAATCAACATTCAACAAATCTAATATGTTGCAGCAAATATACGTATCACAATCCAAATATAAAATCTTCTTTATATTATTTGGTATTATCTCAGCTAAAAATAAACGAATATAAGTGCTGACTGTCAAATTTGCAGTATTTACATCTTTTGGAAGTTTTTCTATCGCTTCATCAGCTTTTAAATATTCTACTCTACCACCGTATTTATTTGCCACATTATCCAATTTATTAATATTCGTTTTTGACAAGTGATTTCCTATTATATATACAACTGGCAGTTCATAGGATTTTGCATTTTCATATAGGCTAACTAAAGAAACTGCCACATGTTTTACATAGTTGTCATCAGTTGCATATACTATTCCCGTTTGATTTAAAATCTTATTGTTATTTTCTGTCATATAACTTGTTTATTTTTCAAGAACTCTTTCTTCCCGATAAGTACTGGAATAAATCGTGTAGTAATAGGTATGGCCACTATACACAATGCAATATCTATAATGAAACTACAAAAATACATTGAATTTCCCTGAAATAATACACCTACTATTGGATAAATAAATGGACTAAATAACATATGTAATACTAATAATACTATAGAGTTATTTCCTATCCAAGATATAAACTTTCCTCTTTTCAATAAATATTTCAAAACTATCATCAAACCAATCACGAGACTAGTACTAGTAATGTAAATTTCGAATACATTACCTACCATAATTGTATTATTAAAATATAGCAACCTAGGAGGTGTTAACGAAACAAAAGCAATAACAAGTCCAACAAATAAGAGACAAATTCCCACTCCAAACTCCCATGTCTTTCTGCGTTCTAAATACCCATATTCCTTAAGCAGACAGCCTAAATAATAAAATGGCAAAGATGTTAACGAAGCCATAAAAAACAGTATGTTTCCGAAATCGTAAAGAGCACCAATATAACCAACCACACCAAGTATTATAACAACAAGTAGTTTTACTATTGATGATTTAAAATGGTATATTACGTACATAATATTGGATATTATAAACAGGCTTAAAAGAAACCATAATGAAATATTAAACATTTGTTCGCCATATAAAAAATCCCAAATACTAAAGTTCTGACTAGAGCCAAACATCGCTTTTTTTAAGAAAAACAAAGAGTAAGATAGAATATAAAAGAAAGCAAATGGAATTAAAAGTGTATTTACTTTTTTTCTCAAAAATTCTTTATAACAAGTATATGGTTTAAAAAACAAACCCGATAAACAAAAAAACATGGGTATATGAAAACAGAAGATAAAACGTAAACCTTCGAATAGGTCACCCAAAATATGTGAATATATAACTAATATAATACAAACACCCTTTATTTTATCTATAAAGTCTATTCTTTGCATATTGTTATGTATTTAAGAACCTTAAATAAGAACCACTTATAACAATAGAGTTGTCAGGAATATCTTTAGTAACAACTGTGCCAGCTCCTATTACGACATTATTTCCAATAGTAACATGACCTATTATTGTGACATTTGCACCTAAAGTCACATTATTTAGTATAGTTGGGCGAAGATCTTCATTATCATCTTTATTTCCAATTGTTGTCAGATGTTTGCAATGAAAGTTGTTACCAATATATTTTGCATTTAAAATAGTCCCATAAGGATGATCGTATTTTATATTCTCACCTAAAGTGACATCATAAGGTATGATAAAGCAGTGTCTATTTTCATGTGAAAAAATTCGACAGAAAACGTTCTTACGAGTCCTGTGAAAAAATATAGTTTTATAATATTTATCTAAATGCAATAAAAGGATAAAAGATAGAATAGATCCCAATTTATATTTTGCCCAGACTTGACTTAAATTATTTATAACATCTTTATTGATAATTTGTTTTACTTCTTTCGAAGACGACGCATATATTATAACATAGTAAACCCTTGCTGTAAACCCTAATAATACAGCGACTATTATATTAAAAAGTCGTTTCATCGTTTAATTAACCTCTTTATCAAGTTTCTCTCTTGTTTGTTTAACAATAAAATATAAATAAAACCCAAAGATAGTATTTCTACCAGGCTTATTATCAGAATATTTAATGCTATATTGTTTTTCCATTCTATTGGGGAAATAAAATTGATAGCAAACAGTAAAAATGAAAATAATACAGCTTGTCCAAAAATGTTTTTAATGTACTTACAAAGTCCAAAATCCATACAACCTTTCAAGAAAAATATTCTAATTAGAATAGATATTAATGCAAAGATCATTGTGACATAGTATAGAGATTCTGGTCCCATTCCAATTTTGAGAAGAATGTAAGAGATTGGAAGAACTAGAAGAGTAAAACACCCTATCGCAATTTGAAAAGATTTAATTTTACCACTTGCGTAGATTACATTAACGACAGGTGTTGATACAGCTTCTAACAAGCCTATTACAATAATCATTCGTATGAACTGGGCTGTATATTTTGGAACATTTTCAGTTCCCAACCATAAGTTCAAAATTAGGTCAGTTGAAACAAAGAATGGAACTGACAACAAGAATGTTAAATATATCGATATTTTTGATGTTGTTATAATCTGTTGAAATGAAGATTCATGGTCACCCTGTTCATATGTTTTCAACATTGTAGGTGAAAATGCAGTTTGAAAACCTCGTGTCAACGTGATGACAGCTGTATAAATTTGAAATGAAATAGCTCTTGCTGCATTTACAATCGGACCGAAAAATACATTAAGAAGAATGCTACCACCCTGTGTTTGTAATACATTCGAGAAAGTACCTATCAATGTCCAACTACAAAATCCAAAAAGTTGTTTAATATATTCTCTTCTATAGCAAAAAAAGACTCGACATTCGTTAAAGTTTTTCAAACTATATATCATATAGCTCAAAAGAACTAACAAGTGTGCAGCCAACATCAAAGCACCATAGAAAAACAGTTTTTTTGAAGCAAATACACCTATTAAGAATGCAACTGCTAGCTTAACTCCTGCTTCTAAAATACTCAATAAAGCGAAGAAACTCATTCGCTCATTTGATATTATTAAAGCACTATATACAGATTGAAATAAACCTAAAATAAAAGATAGTATAGAAAACTGAAATATGGCATTTGCTTGCCACATTTTTTCAGCAGGTATAACAATTTTATGATTTATAAGCCAATAACCGCCTGTTTCCAAAATCAATATAATGATGACACTCCATAGCATCGAAACAGTGAGTGCTGTTCCAAAAATTTGCTTGAACTTATTATTCTCATTTTTTGTAAGTTCTATGCAAAAAAAACGCTGATAGGAAAAAGAAAGGGCATTAATAAAAAAATTCATCAAACCAACGACACCACCAACTACATTATAAAGACCGTAATCCTCAACACCCAAACCTTGTAAAATAATTCTAGATGTGTATATTGACACACACATCGTAACAAACATTCGCACATATAGGTAAAGTGTATTTTTTGCAATCCCTGCTGCTCTATTAGACTCCATACTATTTAATCTATATGTTTAATAATTTTTGCAGGCAAACCACCTACAATAACATTTGCAGGTACATCATGTGTAACTATTGCCCCTGCAGCGATAATTGAATTATCTCCTATGGTAACACCACGATTGATTCTTACGTTCTCACAAATCCAAACATTTTCGCCAATAATAACAGGAGCATGTTCTGCGTTTTTCCATAATCTCATTGGGCCATCCAGCGTATCCTCTTTCATCTTTCTACGAAATACTGGATCTATTGGGTGGTTTCCATTATCTGCAATTACTACATTGTCTGCAATTGCAGTATAAGAGCCTATTAGCACTTTTTCTACACTGCGTATTATTGAGTTATTACCTAACCTAGTATAATCACCCATTTGAACTTTACCACCAGACTGAGAATGAATAGTTCCATATATTGTAACATATTCGCCCAACTCTATGTCGCTTGCAGAAGAACCATCATTAAAAATGATCTTCGCTGATGACATAATATTATAACGAAGCCCTCTCTTTGTGAACTTCTTACAGATGTTACGTTCGTGTCGCCAATTTTTTATTGTTCTTGGCAAGTGGTATAAACAGCTAATCAATTTTAAAAAAAAGCTTATGATTATCATAATTTAAATGCTGAGTCCACTACAAAAAGTGCCTTTTGACATAAATTATTTCCTACAGATACTTCTGAGAGGGAATGAATTTGAAAAATAGACTTTTTAAACGGGACTCAATGCTTAATTTGTTATAATACTTCTAAATCAGTTCCAGCTCCATACGCCGCGCTCAATATCCTCCTCAATTAATAGATTACCCATTTGAACCTCGATAAAGGTCAGTTGCGTTAGAGCTTTAATAGCGTGCCAATTCTCCTTATCAATAATAAGCACATCGCCTGGCTTGACACAGCGATACTCACCATTGAGGACAAATAAGCCTTCGCCTTCAACGATAGTCCATACCTCTGTGCGGTAATGGTGAATCTGATAAGAAATATTCTTACCAGCAGCGATGGTAATACTCTTTGTCAAAGAGTGATTACCATCTGCATACATCTTATCATCAAGAACTCTGTATGTGCCCCAGCAGCGCTCTTCATACATTGGACGAGTGCAAAAAGGTTCTACGTAAGATTTTATCTTTTCTGTATCCTCCTTACCACAAACCAGAATGCCATCGAAGGATGCAGCCACCACTACATCTTTCACACCATCCACAAAGATTGGGTGCTGCAGTTCATTGATCACATGCGTGTTCTCACACTTCGAACCCAACACGGCATTGCCAATGACATGCTTGCTAAGTTCGTTGGCGAGGGTGTTCCATGTTCCAAGGTCTTTCCATTCACCCTTAAATGGTACAACAGCTACCGACTCTACCTTCTCTGCTACCTCATAGTCAAACGATATCTTTGGGAAATTCTGATAGTTGTCCCGAGTCTGAGCGAAAGTGGTGTATTGAACGTATTTACGGACGATGTTCATCATATAGCCAAGGCGGAAGGCAAAAACACCTCCGTTCCAGAATGCACCTTCTGCCAATAATTGTTCTGCTACCTCGACCGTTGGTTTCTCAGTAAAGCGAGCAACAGGCTTGGCAAATGATGAATGTCGAATGTTGAATGACGAATCAGAGTCTAGCACTACGTAGCCATATTTGGCAGATGGGTAGGTTGGTGTGATGCCCATGAGGATAAGATCTGCGACATTGGCATCAACGCATTGAACCATGCGAGCTATGGTGTGAAAGTATTCTGATTCAGTATATGGGTCGCAAGGCATAATAACTACTACTTCGTCATCAGCACACTGCTTCTCGAGACTAAGGTAGCTGGCTGCAAGTGCGACAGCAGGGAAAGTGTCTCTGCGTTCTGGTTCAGTGACCACGCTGACTTTGTCACCAAGTTGGTTGGTGATAATGTCGAGTTGGCTTGCATTGGTAGCAAGAGTGATATTGGTAGTAAGACCTGCTTGAATGGCTTGGCGCACTACGCGTTGCACCATTGATTCCATGGTGCCATCTTCTGTTTCAAGGAGAGGCAAGAACTGCTTACTACGTGTATTGTTACTCAGAGGCCACAGGCGCTTACCTGAACCTCCTGATAATAAGATTAATTGCATACTGAATTTATATCTACCTTAGTCCTAAATCATTCTTTTTCAACCTAACGCACAAAAAATTGTAACAGTTTCCGGCAAAAAGTATACCGGATACTGTCTTACTGGTAATACCTGTCACCAGGAGCTTCCCGGAAGTAGACGATATCGGGTTATAACTTCTTGATATAAGCAGCGGCTTCGTTCATCGTATAGTTTCTGTTCCAATAGAAATGGCTGTATTGTAGGTGACTACTGTCAAGTGTATTCCTTCTTGTTAGGATGCAACCGGTTTATTCCAATATGGGGGGCTGGTAAACGACCAACAAATAATCCGTATGGAGCAGGATCGCCAACAAAGAAACTAAACTTTTCCATTTCTTCTTTGTAAATAATTCAACAGATTTCCTACCTATGTCGGCCAAACCTGCAATGTCAGAAAGGATAACCAAATACAAATTCCATCGACATAATAGCCACAGATCAAACAGAGGACAGATAAGACGGAGAAAAATATCAGCAGGATGTTATTCAACTTTATCCAACACCTCATACTCCGAATTCTTACTCTTGAACTCCGGTACAATCCCCTTCATCATTTGGACTGTCCCCATTTTATCTACTTTAATCGCCAAAGCAATCAACGGACTCATAACCGAGCAAATATCATTGTAATCATATTCTCTCACCTGAGCGCGATATATTTTAGCATTATTTGTAGGGAGGACGTTCTCTTTAGTTGCCAGAAGTTCCTCATACAGTTTTTCTCCCGGACGAAGACCCGTGTATTGAATTTCGATATCCTCGCCGGGGATAAGACCTGCCAGTTCGATCATACGACGAGCCAGATCGGCGATCTTTACAGGGGTTCCCATATCGAATACAAAGATTTCATTCCCCTTGCCCATAAATGCGGCTTCGAGCACCAAACGACACGCTTCCGGGATTGTCATAAAGTAGCGGATGATGTCGGGATGAGTCACAGTCAAAGGGCCTCCTTTTGCTAATTGCTCACGGAAACGGGGAATAACAGAACCGTTACTTCCTAAAACATTACCAAAACGAGTCGTGATAAAACGGGTTTTACCCGGATGCAAACCTTTGCTGATAGCGATACTTAAACTTTGTACATAGATTTCTGCCAGGCGTTTGGAAGCTCCCATTACGTTAGTCGGATTAACCGCCTTATCGGTAGAAATCATTATGAATTTATCTACATTGTATTTGACAGCCATATCCGCCACATTACGGGTTCCATACACATTCGTATGGACTGCTTCACAAGGATTTTCCTCCATCAAAGGTACGTGCTTATAAGCTGCCGCATGAAACACATATTGAGGTTGGAAACGCAAGAAAAGAGACTCTACACGATCGATCATCCGGATATCTCCCATTACGGCAGCAAATTCTACCTGAGGAAATTTTTCTTCCAGTTCCAAACGTATGTTATGCATAGGGGTTTCTGCACTATCGAATAAGATCAACTGCTTCAGATTGAATGTACATAGTTGACGGCATAATTCGCTACCGATAGAACCGGCGGCTCCGGTTACCAAAACAACTTTACCTTTCAAGGATGTAGCGATTTCAGTCATATTGATACATATTTCCTCACGACCTAATAAATCTTCTATATGTACTTCAGGGAGATTACGGAAATTAACCTTACCTTTCTTCAATTCATCGACAGAAGGAAGCATCAACATACGAACTTTCTTCTTTTCACAATAACGGACTAAACGCTCACTCTCTTCTTTTACTAAATGATAGTCCGTAAACAGCACTGCTTTAATATTTTTCCTATTAACCAAATGGTTAAAGTCTACCTGCTTTTTAATTGAATAAATTCTGTATTTTCCTACACGTAAACAGGTATGATCTCCAAAGCGCAGGAAACCACAAACTTTATACAATAGTTTGTCACTCAGGGAAGCATCAAACAAGAAAGTTCCGGATTTATCACCTTGATAAATCAATAGTTTTCCTTGATTCAAGGATACACTATTGACTATAATTGAATAGAAAACGATCATGAAAACACGGAGTATTGTCAAAAGGAAGAAGGTAAGGAACAAGTCTACTACAGCTCCTAAGGCTAATTCACGAGGAGATTGAATCGTCGTGGTCAGGTAAACCAAAACGACAATGAAAAGTACCTTTATTAATGAGGATAAAGCAAGACGTCCAGTTTCTGTAAATGCAGAATGCCGGATCACACCTTTATAGGTCTGGCACAAAAAGAAACTCACCAGACTGCTACAGAAAGAAATGGATAATATATGAAATAGAGAATCGTCCACAAGCTCTGTTCCAAGGATATACCATAGGAATGACAGAGAAGTAGCAGTAGCCAGAATTGATAGAAATAAATCAATAAATAGGACGATCCAACGGTTAAAAAATTTAACGCGTGATAATACTAGTGCAAAACCATTGATATTCATAAGTTATAAATTAAGGATGTTATGTAAAAAAGTTCGTCAGTCACAAGTGACCAACCTACATAAATCATTGTAATTCTTATACTTAAAGGTCATTGGAGTGACTAGAAAAAACGATCGTTTTTTCTAGTCACTATATTTTGCCTAATTTTTGTTAACCTATGATTGGAGCGGCTTTTTGAAAAAATCGAATTAAAACATTGAGGAACAAATAGATAATTTCTCAGAAACTCTTTGTATTTCAATAAATATCACTTACATTTGCAGCACAAAAAAATGACTAGAAAAAACGATCGTTTTTTCTAGTCATTTTGAATTATCCCCCTTCATTATTTTTAAAAGATTTTACATCCAATAACAAATCATCCTATCAATCTTTACGCTCATAATACAGTTTCCTAAATACAAAAAGCCCTGAGAAGTTCATTACTCCCCAGGGCTCCCTTACAATAATTTATTTTTCTTACTTATGCGTATCTTCCAATGAGAATCTGCAAATCCTCTTTTTCTATTTCTGATTCAAGAATATCCATTTCATCAGATGAATAAGCCGCTATATCAAAAGATTTCCATATATTCCATAGCGTATCTGTAATGGCTTCAAATTCCAATAATTTAAATTGATTCCTATATTTTAAAGCTTCTGTACGCCAATATCTTGTATTATCAAAAAAGTTCTTTAAATCCTTTTTCTTCAAACATTCATACAAGACTTCTTTTATTCTATCTAAATCATTTTCCGGTTGATACGGCATATCTGATTCAAATTTTATAAAAGCATTAAACTGTATGGGATTCATCACCTCCCAATTCGCACTAAACTCACGAGCAAAACGCCGTACCCAACTTTGAGCCTTGGGAGCAACCTCTTCAGAAAAAATAAAATAACTATTGGGGGCAATCCTAGACTCTGATAATAAATCTTTAGAATGTTTTATTTTACGAACTAATGAGCTTTTCTCCAGATTTCTAGAACTTTGATAATCCAAACGTAATTCTACCAACAACAATCTATGATTTACTTTTCGATTATTTTGATAATCACTAATTCCGACTGCTGCATCCATTGTATTATCTTTTGAACCACCACAGAACTTTGTTTCGTAATCATCCAAAGCCAAACATTTGATCTTGTTTGAAAAAATCCCTACTTTATTATAATCTCTTTGAGAGACTTCATCTAATAAACACAAACAATGTTTTGCTATCAAATGAGAAACAATAATGTCTTCATTATAAATTATTGGAACCATAATCTTGAATACGGGATATCGCAATATTAAAAGACTCAAAAATCTCTTTTATATCGCTTCCGAGGTTTTGATATGTATATTGTAATGAATTCTCACTTCTAGTCGCCTGATAAAAACAGGTATTTTCGGTAATATCCTCTTTATGGGCAATCGATTGTATAGCTGCAACCATATCCGGATTATGACTGGCAATCATAATTTTTAAGCCTAATTCCTTATGCAGCAAAACTAATAAACGTGCAAATTCCACTATCCACTGAGGATGCAAATGGGCTTCGGGTTCATCAATAAGCAACAAGGTCTCTTCATTCAGATAACCATTTTCCAAAAGACGCTGTAAATAGGCAAAAGCTTTCAAACCGGTAGCAGCTTTTTCCAAAGGTATATTTAAACCATCCTCCCGATGAAAATGCAATTCCTTATTAAAACCAAATGTATCGTCTTCAACTATTATCTGCCCATTTATCAGTCGCCTGATGCGTAACAACACTTTTTTGCCAGACTGAGGCATTTCTCCCTGAGGACTTATCATCATTTCATATAAATCTGTCCAATGGGGACTTAACATTTTAGCTTTATCAGACAAAGCCATTGGAGTATCTATATATATTGCTCTATGAATCATCAATGGAGCATTAAATTTTCCTTTTTCCAATAGCTTAACCCCGTCTTCTGAAAGTTGTATGTTTGACGGAGCTTTATCTTCCTCAGAATAATTTTTTTTTATAAATCTATACAGTTGATCTGATGAGCGTTTTTCTTTATCAAGACAGAGTTCTTCATATTTTTGATCAAAATCAGCTATTAATGAACTAAAAAATTCAGCGATATTCTTTTCCAAGAGGATTTTATCTTCATTATATGAAATTTTCAGATAAGAGAAAATACGTTTTTTTCTGCTCTTCATCATTTCTGCAGATAAGAAAGATATCAGTCTCAACTCGAACTGCTTAACCAAACTTATATATCTTTCTTTCAATGTGTCTATATCAACTTGATCATTTATTTGACCGATCACCTCATGATATGAGATTAATTCATCGCTCTGACTTATCTCCCGACTAGCTCTAACCAATTTTTGAAGATTTCCTCTTAATTTATTGGAGAATTCCTCATAAAGAGATTCGTCAAATTTGTTCGATTCATTAATTATATAATACAACCATCTTGACAAAGTACTTTTGCCACAACCATTTTCTCCGGACAACACAGTTATTCCATTGATAGTAATATCAGCTTTCTCTATAGCATGATACCCATATAGCGAATATTTATATTTGCTCATCTGTCCTTTTTTAATTCTGTCTTTGCAAAAATAAAGGAAAAACCGATGACTACAAAGGTAAAAGGATTTATTATTTATCAAGTATCCTATATTAGAAATAGAAAGCCCTGGAAAGTCTCAACACTTCCAGGGCTTATTTCTGCCATGTTTTTATCTCTTACTTATGCGTATCTTCCAAAATGAATTTAAGCGTTCCGGCATTTACCAATTCTTCCTGAGAAATGGTATAGCCTTTTAGTTTCTTTCCGTCGGCTGTTACTTCTTTAATATAGATGTCTTCCGGACTGTTATGCATGGATTCGATTACTAACTCACCTTTTGGATAAAATTTCTTATTCAAATCGATGGTAACCTTATTGAAGGTCGGCGAAGTTAGAACATAATCCATATCGCCGGGACAAGCCGGATAGAATCCCATCATAGAGAAGACAGCCCAGGTCGACATGGTTCCGGTATCGTCATTGCCGGGAAGACCGTTCGGTGCATTATGATAGTATTTACTTAGCAATTCACGAACGAGCTTCTGTGTACGCCAAGCTTCACCTTTGAAGTAACTGAACAGGTAGGCATAGGCGATATCCGGTTCGTTTGCCATATCGTAATGGCCTTCGTCGAATACCATCTGCAATTTGTCTACAAATTTCTTCTGGCCTCCCATCAGCTTAACCAAACCGGGGATATCGTGAGGAACATAGAAAGTATAGTTCCAGGCACTTCCTTCATGGAAACCGGGATTGGGTTCGAAGTTTTCACCTTGTTTAGGATTGAAGGGAGAATAGAATGTTCCATCGGGCAGAATTGGACGAAGCGTACCGAATTCTTTGCTGTAATAATGCTTATAGCCCATCGAGCGGTCATAAAAGAGTTTTGCATCTTCCTTCTTTCCCAATGCTTTAGCAAACTGGGACAGGTTCCAGTCGGCTATATAATATTCCAAAGCATGGGATACAGAATTGTCGTATTGTTCACGAAGCGGAACATATCCTTTGCTCATATAATCGTTATTGTCCGGACGAAGCAGGTTGAACTCACCCGGTGTAGTAGCTCCTTTACGCATCGCTTCGTAAGCTGTTTCTACATCGAAATCACGAAGGCCGCGCATCCAGGCATCTACTATATAAGGTATGGAAGGATCACCTTCCATCGTGAGGGTTTCGCGTCCGTATAGTTCCCACTTAGGCAACCAGCCGCTTTCCTTATACATATCGACCATGGTACGGATGATATCGAGCTGACGTTCGGGGAAAAGCAAGGTCATCAAGGTACTTACGTTACGATAGGTATCCCACAAAGAGAATACGGTGTAACGGTTTCCGGTAGTATGACCTACTTTCAGGCTTTCCATCATCGGGTATTCACCGTTTACATCCTGAATAATGTTCGGATGAATCAGCAGGTGATATAAAGCGGTATAGAAAATTGTCTTGTCGTCTTTGCTGCCGCCTTCTACCTTTACACGCGACAAGTCGCTGTTCCACATATTGCTGGCGGTTGTCCTGACTTTATCGAAGTCGAAGCCGGGTTGTTCCGTATTCATGTTGAGACGGGCGTTTTCGATACTGACAAAAGAGACACCCATCTTGACTTCGATGGCTTCGTTTTCTTCCGTATCATAGGTGAACCATACACCGACATCGTCACCGCTCATTTCACGGTTATACTTGGTATATAGTTTGTATTTGCCTGAATAGACATCCCATTCGGCTTCCACACCTTTCATCTCACGCTGTTTCTTCCAGTATCCCATCGACTTGGGAGCCTTGCTGACCTTCATTACGAAATAGATCGGGAAAACGGCCTGCGGGTTATAACAGAAAGTTCCCAGCAGCTTGCTTCCTTCAATCTCTGTTTCGTTGACAATACGAACGGTTGCTCCGGTTTCGTTAGTCAATCCTTCTCCCAGGTTCAGCAGAATATTCCCCTGCCCCTTTGGGAAAGTGAAACGGCTAAGGCCGGTACGCATACTGGCTGTCGCTTCGGTCTTGATACCATATTTTGTCAGGACATTGCTATAATAACCGGGATGAGCTACTTCATCCTTATATTTACTACCATATTCTCGGTAATCGACTTTCAGTTCACCGGCGGTCGGCATCAATAACAGACTACCTAATTCGGGACAACCTACCCCACTCAGGTTTACATGGGCAAAACCTGTCATGTAGTCATTGTCGGCTGAGTATGGAGTGGACCACCATTGGCTGTCTTTATCGAAGCGGTTGCTCTCCGATCCCATCACATTGAATGGAGTGACACTCATCATACCCTGGGGACAGATGGCTCCGGGATTAGTAGTCCCGTAGTTGCTGGTTCCGATAAAAGGGTTTACATAATCTACCGGCTGTTGTGCTGCCGCCATCAGGCTACCACACAGCAGGAGGCTCATTACTTGCTTCTTCATTCTCGATTTATTTAGTTAATTAATAATATGCTAATTTGAAAATGTGCCAATATGCCAATGAGTATACATATGCATTAATTCTTAGAATTGGCACATTGGCATATTTACCACATTGGCTCATCATCCTCTTTACCATACGACGATTTCCTCCACAAAGATGAATCCCTTATTCGCTTCATCAGCTTTCAGACGGACATAGCGGGCTTTCCAGTCTCCCTGGAAGAGATATTCCTGGAAAGAAAGTTCGGGATCTTTATTGGAGATGGTGGTCGGGATAATTCCCTGTGAAGTGAAATTCGTTCCATCTTCGGATGTCAATAACTCGACTGTAGCCGGTTGGAAAACTCCCGGCCCGATCAGTTGCATGAAACGGGCGGATACTTTGTGAATATCGGTAACTTCTTCCATATCGATCACACAGTCAAGATCGTTCAGGTAGCCCTGCCAACGACCATCCAGATAGGTCAGTCCTCCCCGATAGCCATCGAGCAGCGCATTCATACCGCCTGCCATATAACCGAGGTACAACTTACTATTATAATGTATAGGCTTGTTGATAGCGCGGTGGTAATCGACTTTCTTCTCGGTCGGGGTTCCCTGCAACTGGCCATTACTGAAAATGGCAGCTTTAACATAAGCTGAATCCTTCACCAGAATCATCCCGTCGTAAACTGTGGAGGAGGCTGTCGGGACAGTACCGTCCGTCGTATAACGGATTTCTGCCGGATACTTTTCGGCATCCAGGTAGACTTCAATCTGTTTGTTGACCGTATCGACCTTCATCGTTACTTCCAGTTCGTCGGAAAGAGTAAATGTATTGATGCCCATCTGCTGTAATTTTGAGATATGAGCATTCATACGGGGTTTGAAGTCATTCCATTCGCGCTTTTCCTGAGGCGACCAGGCAATCTCTGCCAAGGCCAGGGCACGGGGATACATCATATATTCCAGATGTTGTTCATCCTGGATATATTCTGTCCAGGTATTAGCCTGTACTCCCATGATGTGTTTACTTTCTTCGGCAGTCAGGGAGTCGACCGGAATCGGATTATAACTATACACTTTCTTGATCGGAGTATATCCGCCGATAGCATAAGGCTGTGTTTTAGGATCTGCCTGGTAGAAGTCAAAATACATATAATTACCCGGTGTCATCACCACGTCATGTCCCATACGGGCAGACTTGATACCACCACTTTCACCACGCCAGGACATAACGGTAGCCTCCGGAGCAAGACCACCTTCCAGTATCTCATCCCAGCCGATCAGCTTACGGCCTTTAGAGATCAGATGTTCCTCTGCCTTATGTATCATATAACTTTGCAGTTCATCCACGCTTTTCATGCCATTCTTTTTCATGAGCGCCTGACATTTAGGACAGGTTTTCCAGGCAGCTTTACCGGCTTCGTCCCCTCCTATATGGATATACTCGGATGGAAAAAGTTCGATCACTTCATCCAGTACGTCTTCCATAAAGGTAAATGATTTCGGATTACCGATACAGAAATCTCCGTTCTTATAAGGCTGACCGGAACAACTTAACTCCGGATAAGCAAACAGGACCTCTTCCGAATGACCGGGAAATTCGATTTCCGGCAATACATTAATATGTTTAGAGGCTGCATAGGCAACGATCGCACGTATATCGTCTTTGGTATAATAACCGCCATAGGCTCCCGGAGTTCCTTCAGAAAGATATTTGCGGTCTTTTCCATCCCACCACTTCCGCCAGTCGGATTCGGTACGGAAAGCGGCATCCGTAGTCAGTTTAGGATATTTATCCATCTGGATACGCCATCCTCCTGCATCCGTCAGGTGAAGATGCAGATTATTCAGCTTATAAAAGGACATCACGTCCAGCAACTTGAATACTTCTTCTTTGGGAAAGAAATGACGCGACACATCCAGGTGCATCCCTCGGTACTTGAACCGAGGCTCATCCTGTATGGTGACATAAGGGATTCCCTGGGGAGAAAACAGCTGACGGAGTGTCTGTTCGCCATAGAACAGACCTGTCTCGGTGGCCGCTTTCAGGTCGATACCCTTTTCATTCACTACAAGCTGGTATCCTTCCGGATTTCCACCTATTGACTCATCCACGGTAAAGCGGACATTTGCAGGCTTTGCCGTAGAAAAAACAGCAGCACTGTCGACTTTCAAAAAGCCTCCTGAAGCACTAACCTGTGCAGGCAGCGGGATTACATTCAGTTGCACGGTCTCTTTCGGAGAGCAGGCAACAAGAAGCAAAGAGCATACTACAGTAACACCCGTCATCGCTATGCGCGATTGTTTTGGCAGTAACATAATAATCAGTTTTTGTGTATTTATTCTTGGTGCGGTAAATATACAAAGAAAAAGGGAAAATCCCGTAAGAGATTTTCCCTTTATATGAGAAGAAAGCCGCACCCTAGATATGAACAAACTCCGTATGACAGGATTTGAGTGCTTTGCCACCTTTGTAATCCGCTGTGCGATGCATGCCCCGAAGGGTGCGGCCCGCCATTAGCGACAAGAGCGTTGTCTCGGAATTAAAATAAACTGATGAGTTTCCCAATCGAACAAGTGCGGCTAACTCATTTTTCTTATCACAAAGATATGTAAAGCCTTTGAATCTTCCAAACAAAATGTCAACAATTTCCCCTTAAATAATGAATAAAAAAGTGAAGTCTCAGTGTTTCAGAAGGTATGAATTGTAAAAAGCAAACAAAAAAAGGGTCCCGAAACCGGAACCCTTCTCCTATTGACATTTATATATCAATTTACTTTACTTTTGCAACGATAGCTTTGAAAGCTTCCGGATGGTTCATAGCCAGGTCGGCCAACACCTTACGGTTGATTTCAATTCCTGCAGCATGCAAAGCTCCCATCAAACGAGAGTAAGACATACCTTCCAGGCGAGCGGCAGCGTTGATACGCTGGATCCACAATGCGCGGAAGTTACGTTTCTTGTTACGACGGTCACGGAATGCATAAGTCAAACCTTTTTCCCAGGTATTCTTTGCTACGGTCCACACATTCTTACGTGCACCATAATAACCTCTGGTAAGTTTTAAAATCCGTTTTCTTTTTGCTCTTGAAGCAACATGATTTACTGATCTAGGCATAATTCTAATCTGTTTTGAATGTTAGCGTCATCCTTTATGATGATCTTACTTGCTAAATACATTCGGTTAATAAAAATCTTTGTAAAACTCGCTTAATTTAAGAAGATTACTTCATGCCAAGCATTAGCTTAACACTGCTTACATCAACAGTAGCAACAAGGCCAGTGTGAGTAAGGTTTCTCTTAGCTTTTTTAGTCTTCTTAGTCAAAATGTGACTTTTAAAAGCGTGTTTTCTTTTGATTTTTCCTGTTCCGGTAAGGGCGAACCTCTTTTTGGCACCGGAATTAGTCTTCATCTTAGGCATTTTCCAATTTTGTTTTAATTATTAAACTTGACACCCTCTACGGGCGTTTTTTATTCTTTATTTTCTTCAGCGTCAGATTCCGTCCTCGGCTTCAAAGTTATCACTTTCTTAACCACAGGCTTTGCCGGTCCAGATCCTGCAGATGCAGGTTTCGGAGCAGCTGCTGTAGCCGGTGCCCCTGCTTTTTTAGGTGTCAGCATGATGATCATACGTTTACCTTCCAAAACCGGTAGCTGTTCTACTTTACCGTAGTCTTCCAAATCATTAGCAAAACGAAGCAATAAAACTTCACCCTGCTCTTTGAAAAGAATGGAACGTCCTTTAAAGAACACATAAGCTTTCACTTTAGAGCCTTCTTCCAGAAATCCTTTAGCATGCTTCAGTTTGAAGTTATAATCATGATCATCTGTCTGAGGTCCGAAACGAATCTCCTTCACAACAACCTTCACAGACTTCGCTTTTTGCTCTTTCTGTCGCTTTTTCTGCTGATAGAGGAATTTCTGATAATCGGTTATTTTACAAACGGGGGGCGCAGCATTGGGTGAAATTTCTACCAGGTCCAATCCCTGATCTTCAGCCATTTTTAATGCCTGAGATGTAGGAAATACACCTTGTTCTACATTGTCACCTACTAAACGAACTTCACGAACACGAATACGTTCGTTGATTCTGTACTGTTCTTTCAGATTGTCATTCTTCATTCAAAAAGATTTATTCTCCTCGTTATTAGTTATTTACTTGTTTTTATTTTGCCAACGATTCATCATGTCCTCTACTTCATCGTTCAAAAGCGCTGCAAAGGTAGCAATTTTCATCGAACCTTTATCACCTTCGCCCTGTTTTCTTACAGAAACTTCATTATTTTCTGCTTCTTTTTCTCCGACGATGAGCATATAAGGAATACGTTTCAATTCATTGTCACGAATCTTACGACCGATTTTTTCATTTCTGTCATCTACCAGAACACGAATGTCCTGTTCTTCCAGCTGACGGGCGATGTCCCATGCATATTCATTGAACTTCTCACTGATAGGCATGATACATACCTGATCCGGAGTCAGCCACAACGGGAATTTACCTCCTGTATGTTCGATCAGCACGGCAACGAAACGTTCCATTGAGCCAAACGGTGCACGGTGGATCATTACCGGACGGTGTTTTTTGTTATCTTCACCTGTATATTCCAGTTCAAAACGTTCCGGCAGGTTATAGTCTACTTGGATAGTTCCCAGCTGCCAGCGGCGACCGATAGCATCTTTCACCATAAAGTCGAGTTTCGGACCATAGAAAGCTGCTTCACCATATTCGATCTTCGCTTTCAGACCTTTTTCCTGACAGGCTTCGATGATAGCGGTTTCAGCTTTTTCCCAGTTCTCTTCCGAACCGATATATTTTTCTCTGTTTACTTTATCACGCAAAGAAATCTGGGCTTCGAAGTTTTCGAAATCGAGCGCTTTAAAGATGATAAAGATAATATCCATTACTTTCAGGAATTCATCCTTCAACTGATCCGGACGACAGAACAGGTGGGCGTCATCCTGCGTAAAGCCACGTACTCTCGTCAAACCGTGCAACTCACCGCTCTGTTCATAACGGTAAACCGTACCGAACTCTGCGAAACGCAAAGGCAGGTCTTTGTATGAACGCGGAAATGCTTTAAATATCTCACAATGGTGAGGACAGTTCATCGGTTTCAACAGGAATTCTTCGCCTTCCTGCGGAGTATGGATCGGCTGGAATGAATCCTTACCGTATTTTGCATAGTGGCCTGACGTTACATACAGTTGTTTGCCTCCGATATGCGGAGTCATTACCTGCTGGTAACCGTATTTCTTCTGGATACGTTTCAGGAAATCTTCCAGTTTCAAACGCAACTGAGTACCACGGGGCAACCACAAAGGAAGACCTGCTCCTACTGCGGTAGAGAATGTGAATAACTCCAGTTCCTTACCGATCTTACGGTGGTCACGTTTTTTGGCTTCTTCCAATAATGCCAGATATTCATCCAACATTTTCTTTTTCGGGAAAGTGATACCATACAGACGAACCAGCTGTTTGCGTTTTTCATCACCACGCCAGTAAGCACCGGCCACGCTCAGAATCTTTACAGCTTTCAGGTAAGATGTGTTAGGTAAATGCGGACCACGACACAAATCTGTGAAAGAGCCTTGTGTATAGGTTGTGATCGTACCGTCTTCCAGTTCACTGATCAACTCAGTTTTATATTCTTCACCTCTGTCACCGAACATTTTCATGGCATCTGCCTTGGTAATGTCCTGACGTTTGATTTCTTCTTTTTTAGCTACCAGTTCCAGCATCTTTGCTTCGATTGCTGCGAAATCACCTTCTTTGATTGTAGCTTCACCCGGATCTACGTCATAGTAGAATCCATTCTCGATAGCCGGACCGATACCGAACTTGATGCCAGGATAAAGTTCCTGCAGTGCTTCAGCCATCAGGTGAGCACTTGAGTGCCAGAAAGCATGTTTACCTTCTTCATCATCCCACTTCAGCAGCTTCACAGTTGAATCCTGCATAATTGGACGAGACAGGTCCCATGTTTCTCCGTTCACACTTGCGGCCAAAACTTCCTGAGCCAAACGGGAACTGATGCTTTCTGCGATCTGCATAGCACTTGTTCCTTCGGCGTATTCTCTTACGGAATCATCCGGAAATGTAATCTTTATCATAATCTGTTCTCTATAATTCTTTAATTAGCATGCAAATTTAGCATTCTTTTTCGTAAAATGATCTTTTTAGGTCAAAAGATATATGCTTTAAACCCAAAACAGACATGTTTTGTTGGGAAACATGTCTGTTTTGAACCTAAAAAGCTTATTCAGATCAATTGCTTGTCATACGTTTGATGATACTGTAGGCATTGATAATACCTAATTCACCAGCCTTACTCAGGTCCGCAATACCTTGATTGGCATCACCCAGGGAGAGATGAGCCAGTCCGCGGTTAAAATAAGCCTCTGCAAAATCAGGGTCACGTTTGATCGCCTCATCATAATCCTGTATGGCCGCACGGAAGTCACGCTGCACACAACGCAGGTTTCCACGATTGAAATAGGCATACACAAATCCGGGGTTCAAACGGATAACCATATCATAATCACGTGTAATCAACTCATGCTCGTAAGCCTTCCTTTTATCCTTCACTTCGGCCGATCTAGGATCAGAAGGAGCTTTCGGCTGTGTCGGACTCTGCCCCATCTTAAAGTTCATACTACCCATAGAGGCTGACAAGTCATCGGTTGTAGTAGTCTGGGACATATCATAAACCAATTGTTTGTAACGTACCACTGCACGGTTGAAATAAGCCATCGTATAGGTCGGATCAAGTTCAATAACCTTATTGAAATCTTTGATAGCTTCCGTAAAGTCTTGCACAAGCATATAATCTACAGCACGGCCAAACCACGCATCCGCATTTCCCGGCCGGGCTTCTATCTTCGCAGAATAATCATTGATCGAAGCAAAGTGGACCGAAATCTGATCTTCCGTAAGGGCAGCCTCTTCATTGGTTATACGCAGTTTGCGCGATAAAACCATACGGGCATTATATTCTTCGATCGTCTTGTCGTAATAAACAATTTTCTTGATCGGATCAATCTTTTCGTAATAAGTCAGGACAAACTGAGGTTCGATATCTACGCGGACATTACGATCCTGCACACGTCCACGGACATCACTCTGGTATTTATTCCTGCGTTCCTCTTCCTTGTCATACACCACCAGGCGATTGAATTTACTGATGTTTTTATCTGATTTCTCACGTGTATTTTCACCTTTGTCATCCGAAGAAGATGCATTACTATCCTGTCCAGTCGTATTAGTAGAGGCCATGGCATTTCCACCCTGCGCGGACTGGCGGTCCTTCTTGGAATTGTTTTCCATTTCAATAGCGGTCCAGTAGTCGCGATCGGCACCTACCTGATCATTCATTTTACGCTTTGCTTCGGAACGGCTGTAATAACCCGGAGTAAAATTCGGATATTGACCTAAAACAACATCGAAGTCCTGAACGGAACCACGGTAATCTCCTGTTTCAAAACGCAGGAGAGCACGGTTATAATAAGCCATATAGTTATCCGGTTCTTGCTGGATCACCACATCGAAGTCTTCGATAGCACGGTTGTTATCGCCTACCTGATAACGAAGCAGTCCCCGGTTAAAGCGGGCAATCAGATTATTTTTATCCATACCGATTACCTGATCGTAATCATCCATCGCACCACGGAGGTCATTCATCTGGTAACGTACCAGACCACGATTGATATAATAGCCACTTTCACGGGTATTCAGGCGGATAGCCTCGTTCAGATCCGCCAAAGCACCTTTCAGATTATTAGTTTGATAAAGCAGGATCGCACGGTTACCATAGGACGGAGCATAATAAGGGTCCATTTCAATAGCCTTATTATAGTCGGCAAGCGCTTTTACCGTGTCGCCTTTCTCGGTATACATAGCACCGCGGGTCAGATAATTCATCGAATACTTAGGATGCGCTTTCATCAGCACATCGAATGTCTTTTCGGCATCATCATAGTCTTTCCGTTGGATATTGGCTACGGCTTTATTGACAAGCATCTGGCGATCCTCGGGTTTAAATTCAAGACCTTTGTCGTAATCGGCAATTGCTTCGGCATATTTTTCCTGGCTCTGACGAGCAATACCGCGGGCATAATAGGCCTGGACCAGAAATGGATTCCGCTGGAGACATAATGTACAGTCTTCTTCCGCTCCCTTGTAGTCGTCCAGATTGATCTTGGCAACAGCGCGGTAGAAATAGGGTTCCGCGATCCAGGGTTTTGCTTTAATGACTTGATTGAAATATTGTATCGACAATACGTAATCTTCAAAATACAAGGCATTACGTCCGATAGCCAGAACACGATCCGTATTGATCTGCGCTGACATCGCCAACGAACATGCTACAAACATCAAAAAGAGGAATATTTTTTTCATCAGATTGCCTTAAGTGTTAAAAAGAGGCATGCCAAAAGGTTTCAACAGACTTTTGACACCCCTCTTTATTCAGCGAACAAAAATAAGCAATTCATGTGAATGTTAAAACGGTTCGCAGCAAAAATAATCCTCAACAAACCGTAATCAAGCCAAAAAACTTAAATTGAGTGTAAAATGTATCAAATAAAAAGGTTGCACCAGTGTATAAACACTACTGGCACAACCTTTTCGCACGTACTATGAAATAACCAAATTTTACTTCGGCTGTATTTTTACCATCAAATGATCTTTTGCGATCTTATCTCCTTCGGTAACGTCCAACTCAGTAATCACTCCAGATACCGGAGCGACGATCCGATTGTACATCTTCATCGCCTGATGAATGAGGAGCAACTGGCCGGCTTCAACTTCCTGCCCTTTTTCCACATAAATCTTCACGACAGTTCCCGGAAGAGTCGAAATCACATCACCGACGAAGGGCTTATGCCACATCTTACGGTTCTTATATTTCTCTGTCAGCAGCGTTTTGTATTTACGGGCGGTAACTACAAAATCTACATATTCGTTTTCTTTATTTTCCATATTTTCAAAAAGTATATGTACGGATTTAATTAGAACGGAGGGATTCCGTGCTTTTTAGCCGGTCTGTATTCCTCTTTCAAAACAGAAAGTTTCAGAGCGTGAAGCAACAACGCACGTGTTTCTTTCGGCTCGATAACAGAATCGATAAATCCTTTCGAAGCTGCCACATAAGGATTAGCGAACTTCTCGATATACTCTTTCACTTTTTCCTGACGCATTGCATTCTGGTCTTCAGCTTCCATGATTTCCTTACGGAAAATAATGTTAGCTGCACCTTCCGGTCCCATAACGGCAATCTCTGCACTCGGCCATGCAAACATAAAGTCGGCACCCAGGTGACGTGAGTTCATCGCAATGTAACCACCACCATAAGCTTTACGCAGAATCACTGTGATCTTAGGCACAGTTGCTTCCGAATAAGCATATAAAACTTTTGCCCCGTGACGGATCACACCGGCATGTTCCTGATCTACGCCCGGCAGATAACCCGGCATGTCTTCCAATGTAATAATAGGAATATTGAATGAGTCGCAGAAACGAATGAAACGGGCAGCTTTGTCGGCACTGTCGCAATCGAGTACACCGGCCAACACCATCGGCTGGTTGGCAACGAAACCTACAGTTTCGCCCCCCATACGCCCAAAACCTACTACGATATTGGCTGCCCACAATTCCTGCACCTCCAAGAAGTCAGAATCATCGACAATACATTTAACAACATCGCGCACATCGTACGGCTGCTTCGGATCGGAAGGAACAACCTGTTCAATATTAAGCATAGCCGACGGTTCTTTCGCTTCAACTGGTTTAGCATGATCTGTATTATTCCAGGGAATAAAGCTGACCAGACGTTTAACCTGTTCGAAACATTCCTGTTCGCTCAAGGCATAGAAATGAGCATTACCTGTTGTTTCCGCATGAACACGGGCACCACCCAAGTCTTCCATGGAGATGTCTTCACCCAAAACAGTCTTGATCACATTCGGACCGGTGATAAACATCTTGGAGATATTTTCAACCACAAATACGAAGTCTGTCAAAGCAGGTGAATAAACGGCACCACCGGCACACGGGCCCAGGATCAATGAGATCTGAGGGATAACGCCTGATGCGATTGTATTTCTATAAAATATTTCACCATATCCGGCCAAAGCACCAACACCTTCCTGAATACGTGCACCACCTGAGTCATTGATACCGATAATCGGACATTTCATCTTCAATGCATGATCCATGATCTTGGTGATCTTACGAGCATGTTGCAAACCTAATGAACCACCGGCTACAGTAAAGTCCTGTGCGTAGATACATACCGGAGCACCGAAAATAGTACCTGTACCTGTAACTACACCATCACCCGGAAAATCTTTCTTATCCATTCCGAAGTCACGGCCATCGTGCTTTACAAACAAATCGTACTCATGAAAAGAGTTCTTGTCCAGCAAGGAAAGAATACGATCACGGGCAGTAAGTTTACCCATTGCGATCTGCTTTTCGATAGCAGCCTCGCCTCCACCCATCTCAACGACGGCTTTCTTCTCCCTGAGGGCCTGAATGTTTTTACTTAAATCTGTCATATTATTTAATAGATTTTTATTATTTACCGACAGCTTTTGCTCTGTATGAACAACGAGCAGTCCCTTTAATAATACTATTTAGTTTTCCTTTATTCAACTGGCGACGGATAGCCGAAACATTGTCGATGAACACGTGACCTTCCAGATGCTCGCATTCGTGCTGTACCACACGGGCAGCAAAACCATCTACCACCTCGTCATGTTCCTCCCAGTTTTCATCAAAATATTTCACCCGAATTTTGCTGGCACGGGACACTTTCTCATGTACGCCAGGAAGGCTCAGACAGCCTTCTTCCATAGAAATCTCTTCTTCACTGCTTTCAACGATATCCGGATTAATCATCGCACGCTTGAATCCCTTACATTCAGGGAAATCATCTCCCATCACATCAGCATCGATCACAAGCAAACGAATCGACAACCCAACCTGGGGAGCGGCCAAACCTACTCCATCGGCATTGTACATCGTATCGAACATATTAGCTACTAACTGCTTTAATTCCGGATAATCCCTGGGTACATCTTCAGCCTCTTTTCTTAACACAGGCTGACCGTATAAGTATACTGGTAAAATCATAAACTATAACTGATATTTTTTATTTTCTAAATATGATTGAAGGATAATAACTGCACTGATCTCATCCACCAGGCCTTTATCCTGTCTTTTTTTCTTCTTCAAACCTCCGTCGAGCATTGCCTTGTGCGCCAGGACAGACGTGAAACGCTCATCATAATATTCAACCGGAATATCCGGAATGGTCCGTTTCAGATGCGTCACGAAAGCCTCTACATACTTCATGTTTTCCGAAGGCTCGTTATTCATCTGCTTCGGCAAGCCAACCACGAATAAATCGACCGGTTCTTTTGCCACATAAGCAGATAACCAGGAGACCAATTCTCCACTCGGCACCGTTGTCAGACCGTTTGCAATCATCTGCAAAGTGTCTGTAGCTGCTAACCCGGTCCGTTTCCGGCCATAATCAATTGCTAGTATCCTTCCCATCGGCTGCAAAGATAGCACAAATATGCATTTGTATTACACAAATACACAAAAAGTGTGCAATTTATAAGTTTAATAGGCATTCTTTTCACCTTTAGACATGTTCAGAATCGTCACCACGATAATCTTCAGGTCCAGGAAGAACGACCAGTTCTCGATGTACCATACATCCCGTTTCACACGTCCTTCCATCTGTTCGAGCGTCTTGGTTTCTCCCCGATAACCGGTTACCTGCGCCCATCCCGTCACTCCGGGTTTTACCAGATGGCGCACCATATATTTATCGATAAGAGCCGAATATTGCTCAGTGTGTTTCAACATATGAGGACGAGGGCCCACTACCGACATCTCCCCTCTTAATACATTGATAAATTGAGGGAACTCATCCAGATTCGTACGCCGAAGAAAATCTCCGATACGGGTTTTACGCGGATCATCTTTCGCTGCCTGCAATTTATCAGCATCTGCATTGACCCGCATTGTCCGGAATTTATAACACTCAAATTCCTGCCCGTACAAACCGGTACGCTTTTGCTTGAAAAAAATGGGACCCGGAGATGTTGCTTTTATCAATATTCCTATAACAATATAAAGTATCGGATAAATGGTCAGTAAAACACCCAAAGAAAAAAGAATATCAAAAGTTCTCTTTAATGCCCGGTTGTAAGCAGCCTGCAAAGGTTCACGGCGAACTGCCAATAATGGAATAGACTCCATTATTTCCATAACAAGACTCTTCTTTATATTCCTGTAAAACTCCGGAACAATATAGAAACGGATCATATGCTTTTCAGCAAAATTCATTATCCGCAATATTTTCTCGTCCTGCGTTCCAGGCAAAGTACAATAGATTTCGTCTATATCATTAGCTAATACATACTTCTCCACTTCATGCGTCATACCCAGGTAATTCGGCAACACACTTTGCAAAGACAGATTATCATCAAAAAACCCCATGATACTAAATCCATAGGAAAGATCATCCTTCATAACCCGATACAATTCCATACCGTTCTTACCTGCTCCTACAATAATAATTCTTTTAAAATTATGTCCTTTTCTACGGTACATCTTTAGTGTAACGCGAACAAACACTCTCCAAAGAGCAAAAATTATAACCGTTACAGCATAATAAACCAGCAGAAATGTAGCCAGGGCATCCCCTATATTCAGAAAGATAAGACAAGTAGCAAACAGAAAGACAAATATAGAAACCAACGCAAAGGCACGCTGTACAATCTTGTCAATAAAAACAACAGCCACATGCAATTGCATGGGAACAAAATAAAGGGCAAAGAAATAACAGAAATTCAATAAGAGAACAACCTCTCTCAAGCTATAGGATATAGCTTTTGTATAAAATTCCCCCAATCCATAATAGACAGCGAAGAACAATAGATTTAATACAACTAAATCTCCCATTCCTATCAGCCACTGGATAAGGTAACCATGTTTTTTGTCGAATTCCATAACTGTGTTCTAAAATTCCACAAAAGTAATGAATATTCTGTGCAAAAAAAAGGCCGCACAATAGAATGTGCAGCCTTTTTCAGATATAATTAAAAATAAATTAATTATTAGCAGACATGATAACAACACGGTTCCAGTTGTTTTCGCTGTACGGCTGTTCGTCAGAACCTCTCCATTCGATAGTAATCTGGTTAGAGTTGATACCGTATTTGTCGATCAATTCTTTAGCAACGGCTTTAGCACGTTTTTCAGAAAGACCCATGTTGTATTTAGAAGTACCTGTGTTCTTATCAGCATAACCGATAACCTTGATAGGAGCATTGTTGGACTTCATGAATTCAGCAGTGTTGTAAATACTGATCTGCTGGTTCTTATCGATTTTAGAACTATTCAGACGGAAGTATACTACATTGTCAACATAGTTGTTTACAACATTAGTTACAACTTCTTCGCATTCAGGACAAGATTCCGGACGTTTGCTCAGTTCATCGTTAGCAGCACGCAAAGAGTTGATCTGATTGTTCAGGTCGTTCAACAAAGCGTAATCCATCGGTTCCAATACTTCAAAATCAGTTTTACCCAGTTTGAATGTCAAACCAGCGCTCAGCTGAGCGATACCGTCTGTCAGGTGGAACATGTTAACACGGTTGAACTGTTCGTTCAGCAAAGAACCCTGAACTTCCACGTTCAAATCAACACGTTTGCTCAAACGGAAAGCTGTAAGGATACCAGCATTCAATGTAGGAGATTCTGTTCTAGCATATCCCTGATTTTCGAAACGCTGTGCATAACCGAAACCGACCCAAGGAATCAAACGGAATACTCTTTTTTCATTATAAACTCCCCAGAAATTGGTAACATCCCATAACAAGTCTACATGAGCAGCTGCATATTTGTTGTGCTGCATGATCTCTGCGTTGTCACCTACAAATCCGTGAAGGATACCGCCGTTCAACTGAGTACGGAAAGCCAAATACGGATTGAACCACTTACCAAATGAGAACTGAGGTGCAAAATTCAGACGGTTACCAAAATCTGCTTTATTATTCTGGTCACCCAATAACATACTTGCACCACCGGCAACAGAAATAAACCAATTATCGCCAGCTTTGTTTTTCTTGAAATTTGTCTTATAACCTTTTTCAGTACTAAAACCAACTTGTGGTTTAAATTCCTGTGCTGACACAGAGAAAACAAAACCTGACAATAAAGCTAAAAGTAATACTTTAGTCTTCATATTCATCAACTTTTTAATTAAACAATCAATTACCTTAAATAACGCTCAAATTTAGAGCAAAATTAACTCTTTTTTTAACTAAAACAAAATAAATCTATGTTTTGTTCTTAATTTATTCAAAATAATTCAGAATCTTATATCCACCTTCTTTCAGGTAGGACTCTTTTTTCATCAGCTTAATATCATTCTGCATCATATCCTGAATAAGAGCATCGAGGGTGTATTTCGGCTCCCAACCCAAACGGGTACGGGCCTTCGTAGCATCCCCGATAAGTAAGTCAACCTCGGTCGGACGGAAGTACTGAGGGTCAATACCAACCACCTCTTCACCTATCCGTTCTTTAAACTTTTCGAGATAAGCCTCACCTACTTTCTCTATAAACATTTTTTCGTCAATATAGTTTAATACTGCGACCTCATTAACATTTTCGCCTTTAAAAATGACTTCTACTCCTATTTCTTTAAATGCTTTACTGATAAAATCACGAATAGTCGTCGTTATCCCGGTAGCAATAACATAATCAGAGGGTTCATCCTGCTGAAGAATTGCATACATGGCACGGACATAATCCTTAGCATGTCCCCAGTCACGTTTGGAAGATAAATTTCCCATATAAACTTTTTCCTGCATACCCAAAGCAATACGCGAAACGGCACGAGTTACTTTACGGGTAACAAAAGTTTCTCCGCGAAGCGGCGATTCATGATTAAACAGAATACCGTTGGAAGCATGCATTTTATAGGCTTCACGATAGTTTACCGTAATCCAATAACCATATAATTTAGCAACAGCATACGGGCTTCGGGGATAAAAAGGTGTCGTTTCCTTTTGAGGCACTTCCTGAACCAATCCATATAATTCGGATGTAGAAGCCTGGTAAATACGGGTTTTAGGGATCAGGTTCAGCAGACGCACCGCTTCAAGGATACGCAACACACCCAGACCATCGGCATTCGCCGTATATTCAGGAGTATCGAAACTTACTTTCACATGGCTCATAGCTGCCAGGTTATATATTTCGTCAGGCTGCACTTCACCGATGATACGGGTAAGGTTCAGGCTGTCGGTCAGGTCGCCATAATGAAGGATCAGGTTCCGATTCTCCACATGAGGGTCCTGATAAAGATGATCGATACGGTCTGTGTTGAACATGGATGAACGACGTTTGATGCCATGCACCGTATATCCTTTTTTTACAAGATATTCTGCCAGATAAGCGCCATCCTGTCCTGTGATACCTGTTATTAAAGCTACTTTACTCATTTATACGAATTTATTATTGTTTGTCTAAATACCAGTTGTATAAAAGTTCCACACCTTCGGCAACCTCTATTTTATGATGCCATCCCAAAGCGTGCAGCTTACTTACATCTGTCAGTTTGCGTAATGTCCCATCGGGTTTGGAAGCATCAAAAGCCAGTTCGCCATCGAAACCGATCTTTTCCTGAATCAGCGTAGCAACTTCTTTTATAGATAACTCTTTTCCCGTACCTATATTTATATGTGTGTTGCGCACTTCATTTCCCTCCGGACGCACATTCGGGAAATCGATGTGTTCCATAATATAAACAGAAGCATCTGCCATTTCTTCACTCCAAAGGAATTCACGGAGTGGTTTTCCGGTTCCCCACAGCTGCACTTTTCCCGGATAAATACCGTATTTAGCTAAAATAGCCAGGATGTCATTATCCGTTGCATTCCCGGTCACTCCTTCTACAGGACGTGCATTCAAATCTTTGCGCAAAGCCTCCCAATTATCGGTATGAAGGCATTTGCCCAGATGAATCTTACGGATCATCGCCGGAAGCACATGCGAAGTCTCCAGATTGAAATTATCGTTCGGCCCATACAAATTAGTGGGCATCACTGCGATATAGTTCGTTCCGTATTGCAGGTTATAACTTTCACACATCTTTATACCGGCAATCTTTGCGATGGCATAGGGTTCATTAGTATATTCCAACGGAGAAGTGAGCAGGCAATCTTCGGGCATCGGCTGCGGCGCTTCGCCCGGATAAATACAGGTGCTGCCTAAAAACAGTAATTTCTTTACATTATTAATATAGGAAGCATGGATCACATTATTCTGGATCATCAGATTTATGTAAATGAAATCCGCACGATACCGGCTGTTTGCCATAATACCGCCAACATGGGCAGCAGCTAAAAAGACATACTCCGGTTTTTCCGTCGCAAAGAATTCATTTACCGCACACTGATTGGTCAAGTCCAGTTCTGTATGGGTACGCAAAACAAAGTTTGTGTATCCTTTCTGCTGCAAGTTCTTCAGGATAGCAGAACCGACCAGGCCACGATGACCGGCTACAAATATTTTACTGTCTTTATTCATTCCTTTATCAACTTCAATAAATATTGGCCGTACTGGTTCTTTATCATCGGAGTAGCTGCTTCTTTCAGTTTCTCGTCATCGATCCAACCTTTCCTGTAAGCGATTTCTTCCAGACAAGCCACTTTCAGTCCCTGTCGTTTTTCAATCACCTCCACAAATGTAGAAGCCTCCGAAAGCGAATCGTGCGTACCGGTATCGAGCCAGGCAAAACCGCGTCCTAATAACTGAACTTTCAACTCTCCGTCTTTCAGGAACTCCTGGTTTACGGTTGTGATCTCCAGTTCTCCGCGTGCCGACGGCTTGATTTGTTTTGCCACTTCGACCACTTTATTCGGATAAAAATAGAGTCCGACAACAGCGTAATTCGACTTGGGGTTCTTCGGCTTTTCTTCAATGCTCAGCACGTTTCCGTCCTTGTCAAATTCAGCAACGCCATAGCGTTCCGGATCGTTTACGTAGTAACCGAAGACGGTTGCTTTTTGTTCGTTCTCCACATTGTTAACGGCCTCTTTTAACATAGCCGTAAAGCTCTGTCCGTAAAAGATATTGTCGCCTAACACAAGGCAAACCGAATCATTACCAATGAATTTATCCCCTATGATAAAAGCCTGTGCCAAACCATCGGGCGAAGGTTGTTCGGCATATTCAAAATGCACGCCATAATCCGAACCGTCTCCCAGCAACCGCCGGAACCCGGGTAAGTCCTGCGGGGTAGAAATGATCAGGATCTCCCTTATCCCGGCAAGCATCAATACAGACACAGGATAATAGATCATCGGTTTATCATAAATAGGCAACAATTGCTTGGATACTCCTTTGGTTATTGGATACAAACGGGTTCCGGAACCTCCGGCCAGTACAATTCCTTTCATAAAACAGACTTTTAATTTTACTTAATACGGGGCAAATGTATATAAAATATTTCATTTTGAAGGCATGGAGGAAATACAATCGGCACCCTTAATTTACTTAATCGTGAAACCTTTCTTTCTTACGGTTTGTTACAGTAGAAATAATTTTTAAAGGTAACTTGATATGAATACATTTGACGAAAGAATCAGTTCCGCTGTAAAGAACTGGTGGGTTTCACTTTTACTGGGATTATTATATATCCTGATCGCAATATGCCTGATGTTCACACCGATGGCAAGTTATGTGGCTTTAAGCCTTCTATTCAGCGTCGCCATGTTCGTAAGCGGTACGCTCGAAATCCTTTTTGCCGTGTCGAACCGGAAGCACATTTCGAGCTGGGGTTGGTATCTGGCAGGCGGTATTATCGACCTGATACTGGGTATTTACCTCATGGCCAGTCCGGGACTGAGCATGACCGTACTGCCGTTTATCCTGGCGTTCTGGCTAATGTTCAGAGGCTTCTCTTCCACAGGCTATGCCATGGACCTGAAACGGTTCGGAACCGGAAACTGGGGTTGGTATATGGCCTTCGGTATCCTGGCAATCATCTGTAGCATCGCTATCATCTGGCAACCGGGATTGGGCGTATTCACCCTTGTTTATATGATTGCTTATGCACTTCTTATCATCGGTATCTTCCGTGTAATGCTTTCTTTCGAACTAAGAAGCCTGCACAAAAGAGCGACAACTCCGCTACAGTAAAGTTTTTTCCCCACTCGAATGGGACTTTTCCCCCACATGCATGGGTATTATTCCCCACACATATGGGGCGTTTTCCCCACCTATGTCAAAAAGGTGGGGATTTTGTTTCACTAAATATCCCTGTCTGTCATTCTTCCAGCCTTAATCATTTGTTCAATAAAAAAAATAACGTAGTTTTGTAACGCTATAGATACAGAAAAACACATTTGGGATTAAATCTAACTAAAAATAATACTCACAGTGAAAAAGGAAGATGAAGAAAAGGTAAGCGGGCTACCCGAAAATGCCTACAGAGAACTCAAAGAAGGAGAAGTATTTAACCCGATTATGTCACCTCAAAAACAATACAGGGAAGTAACTCCCTGGTCTGTATTCTGGGGACTTGTCATGGCTGTCATATTCAGCGCGGCTGCCGCCTATCTGGGATTGAAGGTCGGACAGGTGTTTGAAGCAGCTATCCCGATTGCCATCATTGCCGTCGGACTGTCGAGCGGTTTCAAACGAAAAAATGCATTGGGAGAAAATGTAATTATCCAATCTATCGGAGCCTGTAGCGGTGTAATCGTAGCCGGGGCGATTTTTACTCTTCCTGCCCTGTATATCCTTCAGGACAAATATCCGGAAATTACCATCAACTTTTTTGAAGTATTCATGAGTTCGCTGCTGGGCGGCATACTCGGCATTCTTCTGTTAATCCCGTTCCGGAAGTATTTCGTTTCGGATATGCATGGCAAATATCCGTTCCCGGAAGCAACGGCAACCACCCAAGTGCTTGTTTCGGGCGAGAAAGGCGGAAGCCAGGCGAAACCGCTTATTCTGGCGGGTTTGATCGGAGGTTTATACGATTTTATTATTGCCACTTTCGGTTGGTGGAGCGAAACTGTCAGCACGCGCATTGTCGGAGTTGGTGAAATGCTGGCCGACAAAGCGAAAGTCGTGCTGAAAGTTAATACAGGTGCCGCTGTACTGGGACTCGGTTATATCATCGGATTGAAATATTCCATGATTATCTGTGCCGGTTCATTCCTTGTCTGGTTGGTCATCATCCCGCTGATGTCTGCCATCTTCGGTGCAGACGTATTGACATTCGGTAATGACGCTATTACCGCAACAGTCGGAAGCATGAGTGCCGAACAAATCTTTACGACCTATGCCCGCCATATCGGTATCGGTGGTATCGCAACGGCCGGAGTTATCGGTATTATCAATTCATGGGGAATTATCCGCGGGGCCGTCGGACTGGCAGCTAAAGAACTGAAAGGGAAAAATACGGAAGCAGACACAGCCACAGTACGCACACAAAAAGACTTATCGATGAAGATTATCTCAATCGGTATTTTTGCTACGCTGATTGTTACTTATCTGTTCTTCCATTTCGGAGTATTGGATAACTGGTATTATGCCTTAATCGGGTTGTTGATTGTCGGGATTATTGCCTTCCTGTTCACGACTGTTGCCGCAAATGCCATTGCTATTGTAGGAACAAATCCGGTGTCGGGTATGACGCTGATGACATTAATCTTATCGTCCATCATTCTGGTGGCTGCCGGACTGAAAGGAACGGCCGGTATGGTTTCGGCCCTGATTATCGGAGGTGTTGTCTGTACGGCACTTTCCATGGCAGGCGGTTTCATTACCGACTTGAAGATAGGTTACTGGCTGGGAAGTACGCCTGCTAAACAGCAGACATGGAAATTTCTCGGCACCTTAGTCTCTGCTGCAACAGTTGGCGGTGTAATCCTTATCCTGAACCAGACGTACGGATTTACGACCGGGCAGCTGGCCGCACCGCAGGCTAATGCAATGGCAGCCGTTATCGAACCGCTGATGAGCGGTTCGGGAGCACCCTGGGTGCTGTATGGCATCGGTGCCGTACTGGCTATCGTTCTGAACTTCTGTAAAATTCCGGCACTGGCATTCGCACTGGGTATGTTTATCCCGATGGAACTGAACACTCCGCTGCTGATCGGTGGAGCCATCAGCTGGTATGTAGGAAGCCGCAGCAAAGACCAGGCATTGAATACGGCCCGTTTGGAAAAAGGAACATTACTTGCATCCGGTTTCATCGCAGGTGGTGCCTTGATGGGAGTTATCAGCGCAGCTTTACGTTTCGGTGGCATCAACCTGCTGAATGAAAAATGGTTGGAAGGAAACTTTGCCGAACCGCTGGCTGTTGTAATGTATATTGCATTGATGGCTTATCTGGCGATAAGTTCATTGAGCGCGAAAAAAGAATAAAATAAAGAATGGATGCACCGTTAGTTAATGTTGGAATTATGACAGGGAAGGCTCTCTCTTTCGTATTCAATGGAGAATATATCCATACGGAGAGCAGTTCCTTCCTGACGGGAGAACAACGCGCATTGTTTGTAAACGGAAATATCGTCTATAACGGCAAGCTCTACAAGGAACTTTTCTTTGAACCGGCTTCGCCCCAATCATCGTTCGACCTGAAAGCTGTGACAATCGGAGTAGACTTCCACTGGCAACGCCAGGAAGACCAACGCTTCAAAGGAGCACTGAACCTGGTGGCAACAAATGACGGGATTGTTGTAATCAACAGTATTGACGTTGAAGAATATCTGACAAGCGTGATTTCGTCTGAAATGAGTGCCACAGCATCAAAAGAGTTGCTGAAGGCACACGCCGTAATCTCCCGCAGCTGGCTATTGGCGCAGATAGAAAAGAATTTCCGCCTGGGTAACGCTTCGGAAAAATATGAGAGTTGCCATCGCGACAATAACCAATTAATCCGTTGGTACGACCGCGAAGATCATACCATGTTCGATGTGTGTGCCGACGACCATTGCCAGCGTTACCAAGGCATTACCCGTGCTTCTACCGCAATCGTACAGGAAGCGGTCCACGAAACCCGCGGCGAGATACTGACCGATGGCGAATCCATCTGCGACGCACGTTTCTCTAAATGTTGCGGAGGCGTGACCGAACAGTTCGAACACTGTTGGGAGCCGGTACCCCACTCCTATCTGACGGTTGTACGGGACAGTAAAGAGACTTCTTATCCCGACCTGACCGACCCGATTGAAGCGGAAATGTGGATACGTAATTCTCCTAACGCATTTTGCAACACAACAAATAAAAAGATACTCAGCCAGGTCTTGAACAACTATGATCAGGAAACGATAAATTTCTATCGCTGGAAAGTGTCTTACACTCAAGAAGAACTGTCCGAACTGATTCATCGCAAAAGCGGCATCGACTTTGGCGAAATACAAGACCTGATTCCATTGAAAAGAGGAACTTCCGGACGTATCGAAGAGTTACAGATTGTGGGAACCCGCCGTATTTATACTATCGGCAAGGAACTGGAGATACGGCGCACTTTATCGGAAACCCATCTGTACAGTTCCGCCTTTGTGGTAGACAAAGAAGATATACGCGTTCGTATTCCCCAACGTTTCGTACTGACGGGTGCCGGCTGGGGGCATGGCGTAGGACTTTGCCAGATCGGTGCAGCCGTCATGGGCGAAAAAGGATATTCTTATACAAAAATACTGGAACATTATTTCCGGGGAGCATTTATAGAGAAAAGGTATTAATCTAAAAAGGTCGCTAATCTCACGATAGCGGCCTTTTTTTGTGTTTACCTATCTTTCCGGTTCCTAGTGGAATCCGGTTGTCTTCACTCTCACGAGCTCTAACTGATTACAAAGGAATAAAGAATAAATCAAGAAGACAAACAAAATAGATTAATAAGGATATTTTACCCACAAAAAGGGGAAAAACACCGATAAAATTCATTAGACCTAACCTGACATACGGTTCACAAACGCCCTTATTTTCCCTCTAACGTCCCGCCAGAAAGAAGAAGAAGTTTACATGATATTACATTTTAGCAAATTGTTGTTATCTTTGTATCCGAACGTTCGACAGGGACCAAATACCCTGCTCTACTTAATTAAATACTGGTGAATGAATAGCTATATCATCCTCTCTATAATTGCAATTTACTTTGGCATACTGTTGTTGATTGCCTGGATAACAGGCAGGAAAAGTACAAGTAATGATGCTTTCTTTCTGGGAAACCGTAAATCTCCGTGGTATATCGTTTCTATCGGGATGATTGGGACATCGCTTTCCGGTGTCACCTTCGTTTCAGTTCCGGGGATGGTCCGCAGCATAGACATGACTTATATGCAAACGGTTTTCGGATTCTTTTTCGGATATATACTGATTGCCAAAGTGCTGTTACCGCTTTACTATAAATTGAAACTGACTTCTATCTACTCCTATCTGGGTGATCGGATTGGAAAGCGAAGTTATAAAACCGGCGCTTCTTTCTTCCTGCTTTCAAAGATTGTCGGGGCAGCGGCACGGCTTTATCTGGTTGTCCTGATTTTACAGCATTACGTCTTCAGTACCTGGAATATTCCTTTTTGGGTAACTGTTATCATCAGTATTTTTCTGGTTTGGCTATATACCTACCGGAGTGGAATCAAGACTATTATCTGGACGGACACGCTTCAGGCACTTTGCCTGGTTGCCATGCTGGTCGTCATCATCTGGAAGGTGAAAGATGCCATGGACCTGGATATGGGAGGCATGGTACAGACCCTGACCGAGAATCCCCATTTTCGTATCTTTGAATTCAACGACTGGCACAGCACACAACATTTCGTGAAACAGTTTTTCAGCGGCATCTTTATCACCATCGTCATGACCGGACTCGACCAGGATATGATGCAGAAGAACTTGTCCTGCAAAAGCCTGAAAGATGCACAGAAGAATATGTACACCTATGGTTTTGCTTTCACGCCGGTAAATTTCCTGTTCCTGGCATTAGGTGTATTATTGCTGAGCCTGGCATCTCAAAAGAATATCGAACTGCCGGCCTTAAACGATGATATTCTGCCAATGTTCTGCACTTCCGGAATCTTGGGGCATTCTATTCTAATTTTCTTTACAATCGGTATTATTGCAGCCGCTTTTAGTAGTGCCGATTCGGCATTAACGGCTTTGACCACCTCTTTTTGCGTCGATATTCTGGGAGTTGAAAAGGAGGAAGCGAACAAGGCTAAACGCACCCGATTGATGGTTCATTTACTTATCTCTGCTCTGTTTGCCATAATAATCCTTATCTTTAAGGCCGTAAACAGCCGCAGTGTGATTGATGCAATCTATATGATTGCTTCTTATACCTACGGTCCTTTGCTGGGATTATTTGTCTTCGGCCTGTTCACCAAAAAACAACCGCGTGACAAATATGTTCCTTATATATGTATTCTCTCGCCGCTAATCTGTTTCGCAACGGATTACCTGGTGAAACAACATACAGGCTATGCCTTCGGTTACGAAATGCTGATGCTCAACGGAGCCATCACATTCTTCGGGCTATGGGCGGCCTCTGTCAAACACAAAACAATAAAAGTTTAAGAATATGGAAATCAAAAGTGCAGAATTTGTTATCAGTAACACAGACGTAAAGAAATGCCCCGCAGGAAACTTTCCGGAGTATGCCTTTATCGGGCGAAGCAATGTTGGCAAATCCTCCCTTATCAATATGCTGACAGGCAAAAAAGGTCTGGCAATGACTTCTCAGAAGCCGGGAAAGACATTGCTTATCAATCATTTTATTATCAATAACAACTGGTTTTTGGTCGACCTACCCGGATATGGGTTTGCTCAACGGGGAAAAGAAGGAAGACAGAATATCCAGCGGATTATCGAAGATTATATCCTGGAACGTGAACAGCTAACTAATCTATTCGTCTTAATCGACTGCCGCCATGAAGCACAGAAAATCGACCTGGAGTTTATGGAGTGGCTGGGTGAGAACGGTGTTCCTTTCTCCATCATCTTCACTAAGATAGATAAGATCAGCAAAGGCCGTCTACAAGAAAATCTGAAAGCCTATCAGGAAAAACTACTGGAAAGTTGGGAAGAGTTGCCCCCTATCCTATTATCCTCTTCCGAGAAAAAAGACGGGCGGGAAGAAATACTTGATTATATCGATACAATAAATAAAAGTTTAAAAGGGTAGCATTATCCGGGAGCGACATGGTGTCGGTTGTACGGAATCGCCACAATTATACCAGAGCGGACACAATCATCCGCTCTGCAAGGTCGCGCTTCACCAAGTATAGTTGCCGTGCAACCACAGCCTCCTGAAGAAATTACAACCAGTCAAAATTCAAAGAAATAGCCAGTCTTACCCTGATCTGCAGAACCTTTCCGAAATCATTTTCCTCTTCCGGATTAGAGAACTCCTTTAACCCATACATCCAATCGATGAAGAAATAGGCTGAATTGCCTTTATTTACATAGGCAACCCCTCCTGCAATGCCATAATCCAATGAGGGTATTTCATCAAATGTATTGTATGAATTTGTCTCATACCAGCCATCAGAATACGTTTTAGCCTTTCCGAATAAACCTTGAGCGACGTATGGCCCGATATTAACAACAAAATTATCTTCTTTATTGAATGGAAATCTAAACGAAGCATATACGGGTAATTCCAGGTAATTTGATTTAATGACTGTTTCCATATTATCCTTCGACATCTTTACACCTCCCATAGATAATGCAAGGTGAGGTTGAATATAAAACCGGGGACTTATTTTAAAATCGTGATATAATCCGGCATATAGTCCCGTTACGGTTTTGGCATCCTTAAAAGTTCTTTTCGAAACGTTCAATCCGCAGCTAATACCTGTTTGGGCATATAAAAAATGGGGAATGAGTAATAAGATAATAAAAAGACTTCTTTTCATTTTAGTATTTAATTGCGGTTACTCCTGACCGGAGACCAAATGTGATATCTGTTTAAATATGAAATTTACTTAATGACCAATTTTCAGGGGATAAAAATAGATGAATAGATTATCTTTGCCTATCCCTCTTTAGGGTGTTTTTTAGAATTTCAAAAGACAGGTTATGAATTATCCGAACAACAATACTAATTTCAGTCAGGACGCTTTCTTTAAGGGGTTTCAAATCGGAGATGAGATAAATGATTTGTGTTACCAAAAGATCCTTCCAGGCATAGAAGTACTGACTGCTTTATCCAGAATTAACACCCAGGTTGTTTACATTATTGATTATTTTAAGAAAAACTATCTGTATGTTTCTGATAATCCAATGTTCCTGTGTAACCATTCGGTAGAAGAAGTACAACAAACAGGTCCCCCGTTTTATAAAAAGATCGTTCCTCCGGAAGATTTGGAAATGTTATTTGAAATCAAGGAGAAGGCTTCCAAGCTTTTTTATCAATATCCTGTTGAAGAAAGATCGGGACTTTCTATTTCTTACGATTTTCGTATGATACAACCTGACTCAAAAGTAATCATGGTCAATTATAAGTCAACACCTATCTCCCTTACTCCCAATGGTGATTTATGGTTGGCACTATGTCTGATCAGTTTGTCTTCGAAAAAAACGATTGGGAATGTTATTGTTAACAGTAAAAATGACCTTCGTAAATACTCCTATTCTTTCAAAAGCAAGAAATGGAAAGAGATATCAATAGTCAAACTTTCAATCCGGGAAAATGAGGTATTGAGGTTATCGGCCCAGGGATATTCCAATAAAAATATAGCCAATCTCCTTTATATAGATATAAATACAGTCAAATCTCATAAAAAGAATATCTTTCAGAAACTGGATGTGAAAAACATCAATGAAGCAATCACCTTTGCTAATAACAACAATTTACTGTAAGGAATCCAATATCGAATCTGAAATGAACCAATTTTGAGAAGATTATACTTTTCTTTACTTTATCTTATGTCGGTTCCAAAAAAATAAATACATTTGTAATTCATCAAAACCGAAAGGAGTAAAGATATGAAAGCAATGGAATTACAGGGTGAACGCCTGGAACTGTTCAACGAAATCATTAACCTTGACACGGAAAGTATCGAGAAAGTAAAGAAGTATATTAAACGTATCGCATCTAACCGATACAAAATATCCCGTACTACTCAAGTGGATGACATCGACATCATCACTGATGAAGAGATAGAAAATGCTATGCGTCCTTTGTCTCACGAGGAAAAGATGGAAAGGCTGAGGTTGGCTGAGGAAGATACGGTTTATTATACTCATGAAGAAGTCAAAAAAATGACAGCTCAATGGATAAAATAAGCATTCATTGGAAAGCCAGAGCCTTAGCAAGATATAAAAAGATAGCCCTTTGGTACCAAAAGAAAATGGGAAACCTCGCAGCGGAGAAATTTATCAATGGTATCAATGATGCAGTAAACTTGCTATCCTCAAATCCTTATATGGGGATACTTGAGCCGGAGTTACAAACAAGTAAAAGAACCTATCGTTCTTTTGTCGAGCATAAAAACCATAAAATCGTTTACTATATAGAGAAAAAGACTATCTATATCGCAGATATTTGGCCCAACAGTCAGAATCCCAACGATATCAGCAAACGATTAAGATAAAGGAACGGGGAAGAGAAGCATAAAAATTTCTCTCCCCCGTTTTTACTTTAGTTATTACAACGCCTCTCTTATCTTCTCCACCATCTCCTTGTACTCCTGTTCCGACAGATAGACTTTCTGCGGGTTCATTGTGAATGTTCCTCCGAAATCGGGACCATCTTCATATTTAGGGGCCAGATGAAAATGCAGATGCGACAGCTTATCGGAATAAGCACCGTAATTTATCTTTTGCGGATTGAATACTTTCTGCATGGCACGGGTTACTTTTACGACATCTGCCATAAACGCATTCCGTTCGTCATCGCTCAGCATATTCAAATCATGCACATGCTCTTTATAGGCAACCAGACAACGGCCATAATAAGTCTGTTCCTTGAAAAGAAAAAGCCGGGAGACTGATAAAGGAGCTATTTCGATCATCAAATCATCTAAAGTCTGATTGTTCGTGCAATACAAACAATCTTTGGGATCACTTAAATTCATGTTATATCAGATTTATTTATAATGGGCGCTAAAGTAAACATAAAGCCCGGTAAAAACAAGAAACTTTTACCGGGCCTTTCCGAATATTTTAAATCAGCATCTTAATAACTGATCTTACAACCTATGAAATAACTGCGGGGAATACCCGGACCATAAATATAGCCGGCATCCCGTTTCTCATATTTATCAAAATCATCCTGATAAGAATTAAAGATATTCTGAACACCTGCATTTACCTGCAAAGTAACAGACTTATAAAGAGGAAAATCATACGCAACCTTTACATTCAGGTCGAAGAAGTCCTTCGTTTTCTCCTCCCTGTCTTCCGGGATATAACCGGCCAGGTGCTGAACCAGCATGCTGCCGGTATAAGTGCCGGTCAACGAAGCCGTCAACCGCTTCACCGGCGTAAATGAAGAAGTGAAATAACCATATACATCCGGCGAACGGAACATCTTTTTCTGAGGTGCCAGATTCTCATTCTCACTCCAGCTCTCCGGTTCTTTGTAACGGCTGCGCTGGATAGTTGCACCTGCCTGAATCTGCATCCATGAATAGACAGCTTTTGCCTCCAGGTTTATTCCCATCACACGGGCACCTTTTCCATTACGGCGTTCCATCAGCAGGTTATTATCATTGTCGCGACCTATCTCTTCAAGGATGAAGACATTACGCAGATCCGTGTAAAAACCTTCTACCAGGAAATTAGTCTGTACCGGACCAAAACGACGGTAAAAGTCGGCCGAGGCACTGATACTTTGCGAGTTCTCTTCTTTCAGGTCCGGAGATATCTGGATGATCGCCACATCACCGCCGACTGCCGTAATATGCAAATCCTCGTCAAAAGCCTGAGGGGCACGGAAACCGCTCGAATAAGACAGACGCAGATTTATATCGCTGATCGGATTGAAACGCACATTGGCACGCGGACTGAATATCGCATGGTCTATCAAATTGTGCTTGTCCATCCGTGCACCAACCAGGAAACTCCATTTCTCATTCTTCCACTCATTTTGCAGGAAAACACTACCGATATGCACAGTCTGCTCAATCGTGCGGTGATACCCTAACATCTTATCCTGCAAATCGTCATAGTTATATTCGGCACCTCCGGTAAACTCGGCAGGCATGAAAAGACATTTATCCCATTCATAGGAATACTGCGCTCCTCCGACAAAGGTCATATCCGTCGTGCTGCCATAAGCATTCGGATTCTTGTCTGCGCCATAATAACTGCTTCTTTGAGTATGCTGGGCAGAAGTATAAACATTCAGACGATGCTTATAATCCTTTGAAAACAAATCGAACTTCAAGCCACCGCCATTGATATTATGTTCGGTCTGCTCGGCAATATCGGCTTCGTGGGGAGGTAAATCCAACAAGTTACCGCCACGACGGTATTCATTGATATTATGATACTCGAAAGTCAGCTTCGAATACATGCTTGTTTTCAGGTAAGAACGGAAACCGAGCGTGCGGGCATTCAGTTTGCCCAGTTCGGTATATCCGTCACCGTCATGGTCGTAAGCTCCGCGATAACGGTTCTGTCCGAACATATAGATACCGGCTTTATGGTCGTCCGTCACCAGCGAAGCGTTTATCGTTGTGTTGTTATCGGGACGGTCGCCGCCAATCATCGTCAGTGAGTGAGAAATCTGTGCCGAATTTCGCAACGGTTCTTTGGTAATGATATTAATCGTACCGGCAATAGCGGAAGAGCCGAACAAGGCGGAACCTCCCCCACGCATAATCTCCACACGTTCGATCATATTGGCCGGAATCTGTTCCAAACCGTACACACCCGTCAGAGCACTGAATATCGGGCGGCTGTCAACCAATATCTGCGTATAAGGACCCTCAAGTCCATTGATACGCACCTGCTGGAACCCACAGTTCTGGCAATTGTTTTCCACACGCACACCGGGCTGGAAGTTCAGACCGTCTGCTAAAGAAGTAGCATGTGTCGTCTCAAATGTTTTCGAATCGAGCACATTCACCAACGAAGGAGCCAGGCGGCGGGTTGTCTCATTACGGTTTGCCGATACGACAACACCATCCAACGATACCAGGTCTTCCTCCGCCTCAAAATTGATTTCCAACGTTTTCCCCTTCTTCAAGGTGATAGGTTTCTCTACAGTCTTAAAGCCCAGCGTTTTCATCACCAGGGTGTATTTGCCTTCCGGCAGGTTCTTCAGGTAATAATGACCGGTAGCATCGGTCGATGTACCGATTGTCGTTCCTTTTAGGAAAACATTAATAAAAGAAAGATGCTCACCCGTTTTCTTGTCCAGTATATGTCCCACGATATTGGCATCCGACGGATTCAGGGCCGGAGCATCATCCGCCCATGCTGTTGTAAAGACACAGCACAGGCATAGTATAAGCGTAATTATCTTATTCATTGCGATTTGTTCTGATAAATAGGTAATGTTATAATGTAAAACACGGCACTTCCTAATCTGAAGCACCCGATGTTTTATACTTTTGACCTAGGTCGAAAACGTTTACCACCTAGGTCAAAAACGTTTGTCACCTTGGTCAAAAAGGTTTTCGACCTGGGTCAAAAGATTAGAAGGACGGGATGTTTATAGTAGAAACACCTATCCTTATCAATAAAAGTCTTACTATTCTTTATCAGAAAACAGGAGGGGCACGAAGGCTAAGCAGCCCTTTGTCAGGGAGTTTATAGTCCGGATAGACCGGATGTTCAACTATTTTAGCGATCTGTTGTGCATTAAAATTCAGATGTAACGCATGAACAGCTCCATCTTCCACACTAAGAGTCGTCAGTATATGGAATAGCTGTATCTCGGAAAGAGAAGCATGATGATGGCAAGGACCGCCGTTCAGCTTTCCGAAAGGGTGAGAATGGACAATCGTCGTGCCATGTTCGATATGGACATGGATAAATAACGTGATACAGCTATAGTAGGCGATAAAAATCACCGGCAGCAGCCATTTCAGATATTTTCTCATTGTTTGTCTCACACCCTTATTGTTTGGAAGGTGCAAAATTACAAAATATTTTTTATACATTTGCTTATATATTCAATCAAAGCAAACTTTAAAACGACACCATGACAAAAGAACAAATGCTCGAACAATGGACTAGAATCTATGAGCAAGGATACTACAAATGCGCCTTCACCCCGAAAGTATATGAATATCTGGACGAGAAAATCGACCAGGTTCCCGAAACGGTGATGTCGGGCCCAAAGATATATGTTGATTATGACGCCTGGATTATACATGAATTAAACGGGGACAATGCGGAGCTGGCACGCCGCATGCTGGTTATTCTCTCGAAAATACGTCGCGACGGACCTATCCATAAATGGGGAATGAAAGATGATCTGGAGATTTGCCTGCTCATCGGTTACGGCCATGATTTCAGAAACCTGATTAAAGAGTCGGTAACCCGTCACAAAACACAAGGCCCGGAGTTATATGAAACAGCACAGATATTACTGAAATATTGCCCGTCCGAATCGGAAGCATTTGCCGACCTGCTTCTTTCCGATAAACTAAAGGAACTGGAAGAACAACGAAACAACACCCATGAATTATACCTGGCTTTATACCTGGCCATCCTGTTGCTGGAACAGGATGCGGATAAATATGCCCGCTATCTACCGGTACTGACCGTTTTGGCTTACAGATATTCCGGTCCGAGTTTCACATTCATCCTGTATTTCTGCTATAAGTTCGTTCCCGAACTAAAAGAGCGTTTACTCCAACTGCTCAAAGAGACTATATCGGCACGGGCCTTGTTCTTCCATCTCAATCCGCATAAGATGCTGGCATTCCTGCAATCGATCGGGGCACCTTTAGGCATTTATTATTATTTGATTCTGACGGAAGATAATGATGCCGACAAGGCATCCATGTTCCATACCCTGTATAAAGAAGATAAGGAATTATTCATAGAAGTCTACCGGATGCTGGCAAAGACAACTCCCATCCAACAGGCTGCCTACAGCCTTTACCTTTTGTCAATCCTACTCGAAAATGGAGAAGGCACGGAAGAACTGGCAGAAAGTACAGAGTTACAAGCCCGCTGCATGCTTAACCTGCTGGGAGAAAACTTAGGTAACACTGGTAATTTTATTTCAGCCCTGACCGACGATTCGACACCGCAGGTTGCCTGGGAGAATCGTCTGAAGAATTGCGGCAACTTCGGCTGGGGATACGGAAGGAATGCTCCGGCTTTATTGATCGGTGCCCTGGCTCTTCTATACTGTGAGTCGGAACTGGCCCGGCGGTTCATCAACGTGCTGCTGATTCAGGTCCGTACCAATGCCGCAATAAATAATCCGGTATATCTTACATATATTTTCCTTGAAACACGTAAGAAATGGCTGAATAGTTCTCCAAAGGAAAGCCTTCGGCTATTACTCGACACAACCAGCCGGTTCACCTATGCCGAAGCCTTCAAAGCCTATGCCTATAACCCAAACCGGATGCAGGACGTTCTGGATAAAGAAGATATTATCAGCCACCAGTCTCTGGCACTGGACTTGCTGAACAGCGGCGACCTCTCGATTGAAGAGACACAGAACTGGCTCGACATGATTTACGGAACCTGTAAAATAACGGATGTCCAACCGTTGCTCGGGTTATTATCCAACAAATCGAAGATACTCCGCAAGACTGCCGAAGAATTGATTAACCTCCATGAAGAAGCAACCCGTCCGTTGCTGGAATCGGGATTATCCAAACTGAAAGGAGATGCCCTGGCGGCCGGTAAACGAATCATCAAACGCTGGGACAACGAACGAAAGTTCGGTGCAGACTTTACCTTTACCAAAGAAAGCGTCGTCGAATATTGCACCGACAACTTCGACAAGGACAATCAGAAATTCATTGCCTGGATACCCGAAGACATGTTCACCGACGTACGCTTTGCCGACATGACCGAAAAAGCGCCCGCCATCGTCACCCGTTATATCCTCTCCGAATATCTCTGTCTGGAAGAGGCCTACAAAGTAAAGGCTTGCGATAAAATAACGGAACAGTTGCATACTCCGGACTTCCAGCAAATGATGGAGAACATTTATCTGTTCTGGAAAGAGAACGGAGCGGAAGCCAAAAAGAAAATGATTATGGTCCCGTATTGCATCTACGGTTCCGACACACAGATACTCCGCCTCAAAACGCAGTTGAAAGACTGGGCCGAGGCTTCACGCGGTGCTATCGCCGCCTTTGTGGTCAACGCCATCGCCATGAACGGAGGAAGCGTTGCACTGGTCATGATAGACGGCATCTCTGTCAAGTTCCCCAACAATCAGGTCAAAAATGCCGCCAAAGCAGCCTTCTCTTTTGCAGCCAAAGCATTGGAAATACCGGAGGATGAACTCTCCGACAAGATTGTCCCCACCCTGGGCTTCAATAAGGAAGGAGAAAAGATACTCGATTACGGTCCGCGAAACTTCACGATAACCTTGATGCCCGACTTCTCACTTTCTATCTTCGACAACGAAAAACAGAAAGCCATCAAGTCGATGCCTGCTCCCGGAGCCAATGACGACGCAGTGAAAGCGACGGCCGCCAAAAAGGAATTCTCCGAACTGAAAAAACAAATCAAGGCCACCGTACAGTCACAAACCAACCGTTTGGAAAAGGTACTGATGAACGGACGCCGCTGGACAGCCGGTTCCTGGAACACCCTCTTTGTAGAGAACCCGATTATGCATCGTTTTGCAACCGCCCTGATATGGGGTGTGTATGACGGAGACAAACTGACCGGAACGTTCCGTTATATGGAAGACGGCACATTCAATACGGTAGATGAAGAGGAATATACGCTGCCCGAAAAAGCCGCTATCACCCTCGTCCATCCTATCGAACTGGAGGAAGAAGTTCTTGCAGGCTGGAAGGAGCAACTGGATGATTATGAAATTGTGCAGCCCATCCCGCAACTAACCGCTCCCATAATTGTTTTAGGAGAAAAGGAGACGGACGGAAATAAGATAACCCGTTACAACGGCCTGACCGTCAAGTCAGGAAAGATAAGCGGTATGGCAAAGAAACACAACATGGTTCGCGGAGAGGTATGGGATGCCGGCAGCTACACTTGTTATCATCTGGTAGACAAGTATCTGAATATGGCCGCCCTGCTGAACTTCGAATATATGTACATGGGGCAGGAATATAATGACGACGTGACACTCGGAGATGTCATCCTCTACCGCCTGGGAGAAGACCAGACGACCGACGACGAACCGAAAAACAACGCAATCCTCTCGCCCGAAAGTGTTCCGGCCCGCTTCCTGAGCAGTATATTGGGTATTTTTGATGTATTGAAAGAAGAATAAAAGGATATGAAGAGAAAGCAACAACCGGATTTAGCAGCATTATTCGACAGCTATTGCGAAGTATATACAGCTTCCGACTGGCAGGTTCTGAAAACACTTCAGGAGATGCCGCTCGACGATATAATCCGTAAGAACAAACAGGCAGCATACGATTATTTATATAGTGATGTCGCATTGAAAAAGAGACTGATCTGGTTGAATAAGCTGTTTTCCGATTGCGGCTTGAAAGACTATGAGCAGTTACTGGGATTACTGAAGGAAAACTCCAAACTAATCCGCAGGAACATCGAAAAGATTATCCTCGACAAGGAGAAGAAAACCCGCAATTTACTGGAACAGCTATATCCGGAACTGGATGAAGATTCGCAGAATTGGACCCGGCAGTTATTCAAATACTGGGATAACTCACATGCCTCAGCCAGTAAAATCAAATTCAGAAACAAACAGGCTGTTATCGACTATTGCAGCAAACATATCGAGCTCTATTGCACGCAACAAATAGCCTGGTTACCGCAGAAGCCTTATACGAGAATCCATTGGGCAAACGAAACCGATGTAGACGAGTTTGTGCCGCGCCATGTGCTCCGCTATGTATTAAGCGAACATATGGCACTCACCCAAATCACCCGGCTACATGCCTGTGATGCGATTGTCCCTTTCATCGATGAAAAAGAATGGCAGGCGGCCCTGGAAGAACTGTTCCGCTATTGGCTGGCAGACAGTGCGGAGGCCAACAGGAGGATGCTTCTGCTTCCTTATTGTTTCTACGGGGCAGAATGGCAGATAGCCCAATTAGCCCCTCTGATAAAGTCATGGTCGAAAGCCTCCCGCAAACAACTTGTCGGCCTCACGATGAAGTTACTGGGATTGAAAGCTAGTCCTAACGCGCTTATCATACTCAACGACTGGATGGAGACTGCTCCATACGGCATGTACAAACGTGCTGCCTGGGTAGCATTCCGGCAAGCCGCCATCCGGAAAGGCCTGTCGATAGAAGAACTCGCCGACCAAATCATCCCCAACTTCGGTTTTAACCGCCAGGGAGAAAAGATGGTGGATTATGGCACACGTACTTTCCGGGTAACTTTGATGCCCGACTTCAGCATATCCGTACTTGATCTTGAAAAGCAGAAAGTAAGCAAGTCACTTCCCGCCCCTTTAAAGAGCGATAATCGGGAGAAAGCGGAAAATGCCAGAGCCGAACAAGCCGGCCTGAAGAAACGGGTTAAGACGCAGACTAATATTCAAAAAAAACGGCTGGAACAGTCGCTCAAGAACGGACGGACCTGGCCCAAAGAGGCCTGGCTGGCAACCTTTATAGAGAATCCGGTCATGCGGTATATAGCAACCGGACTTATCTGGGGCGTCTATAAGGAAGGGAAACTCCAGGATTCTTTCCGTTACCTGGAAGACGGCACGTTCACAACTGTCGACGAAAAAGAATTCCTTCTCCCGGACAACGCTGTCATTTCCCTCGTGCATCCGATTGACTTGCCCGATGAAACACTGGCTGGCTGGAAAGAGCAACTGGACGATTACGAGCTCATTCCTTTCATTCCCCAACTGAGCGCACCGATCCATCGTCTGACCGAAACGGAAAAGCAGGGAGATACCCTTCTTCGTTATTCAGGGAAAAAAGTCTATCTCAGCAACATTTACGAGTTTGAAACGGCAGATATAACTATCCGGATAGAAAACAACACGCTTCATATCATAGACCGGTCTTTCAATGTGGTAGCACAACTTTCGTTTGTTTACGAAGAAAGTGATTGTTTCTTGAAAGAGTTATACTTCTCATCCGTGGAAGAAGGAGAAGATATAAACACCATACAGTTGCCCAAAGAGGAAAGGCTACCGTTATCGTCTATCCCTGAACGCTTTATCAGCACTCTGCTGGATATACTGAATCGTGCCTTTCCGCTGAATGAATAATCGAATAAAACAAATACAGCACTTACATATATTATATGGATAACAAAATTCAGAAACCATTGATGGAGATGCGCTATGCCGACGAGCTTGCCGCACTCCGCAAACAAGATACAGGAGCCAAGCCGGCAAACTGGCAACTCTCTCCCCGTGCAGTCCGTGCCTTTATCCTCGGTCAAAGCGAACCGATAGAACTGGACGGGCGGCTGGTCACCATCACCCCGAAGTTCTTCGGCGACGACGCCCTGGTTGAACGTGCCATTATCACCCTGGCCGGTAACCGGGGATTAATGTTGGTTGGCGAACCGGGCACAGCAAAGACCATGTTAAGCGAATTGCTTTCTGCCGCTATCTGCGGCATCAGTACCAATACAGTACAAGGGACGGCAGGAACCAGCGAAGACAATATCAAATATTCCTGGAACTATGCCCTTTTGCTTGCCAAAGGACCGGTCAAGGAAGCCCTTGTCCCCTCTCCCGTCTATATCGGCATGAAACGAGGAATCATCACACGCTTCGAAGAGATTACCCGCTGCCCGCTGGAAATACAGGACAGCCTGATCAGTATTATGAGCGACCGGGTATTGAATATTCCCGAACTGGGAGAAGAAGGGTTGCTCTTCGCCTCATCCGGATTCAATGTGATAGCAACTGCCAATACCCGCGACAAAGGGATTAACGAAATGAGTAGTGCCCTGAAACGCCGTTTCAACTTCGAGACAGTCGAACCGATACGCAGCGTAGCATTGGAAAGCCGCATCATCACCGACCAATGCCAGGGAATGCTGGCTGCCAACGGATTGGAAATGCCAGTGCAGGAGGAGGTTGTCGACATTCTGGCCTCCACCTTCAACGAACTACGCAACGGAACCTCCTTCGAGAAAGCCAAGATACAGAAGATGTCGGGCGTAATGAGTACAGCCGAAGCCGTATCCGTTTATTACCAGTCCGCCCTGGATGGATATTATTACGGAGACGGAAGCGTAAGCATGCGTTCCCTGGTACAAAACCTGTTGGGTGCCGTCATGAAAGAAAACAAAGACGATTTACCCAAACTGAAAGATTACTTTAACGGCGTAGTCCGGCTGAAAGCCGAAAGACAAGGAGGAAAATGGAAGGAATATTACGACAACCGGACCTGGCTGAAATAGAGCACCTCTTCGCTACCAGTTTCAATATGGACGGACAGGTGGTGTACTTTCCGGTACGTCACCACTCCCCTGCCTGTGCGCTGCATCTGCAACAGACAATCGACAGCTTCCGTCCGGAACTGATCCTGATAGAAGGGCCTTCGGATTCGGCACAACTGTTGCCTTACATAGCCGACGGGCAATCGGTTCCGCCTTTTTGCATCTATTACAGTTACGACGACAAGGAGGGAAAAGTAAGTGAAGAAAAAGAGAAGTATCGCGCTTACTATCCATTCCTCTCTTATTCGCCGGAACTGGTCGCTATCCGTGAAGGGGCACGTCGCAACATACCGACCCGTTTTATAGACCTGCCCTATGCACTTCGACTGATAAATAAAATAGAGGAAGAGCCGCAGACACAGTTCTATTATAATGAGAATAAGGAATACGAAGTAAATACCTATACGGCCATGATTGCCCGCAAAGCCGGTTGCCGCAGCTTTGCGGAATTTTGGGAAAGCCGCTTCGAACTGGATGCCGGAAAAATGAAAACACACGATTTCGTGCGTAACGTATTTCATCTCGGTTATTTCATGCGGCTGGCAACACCGGGCAACGAAATGTCCCTGAAAGAAGACCGGCAACGGGAAACTTATATGGCAGCAGAAATACGGAAAGCAATCCCCAACCATCAGAAAATACTGGTAGTGGCAGGTGCTTTCCATATCGCCGGCTTAATGGATGAGTTGCAATCAGACCGGAAACAATCGCTGAAATCAGGCAACCCGGAACATGTCGCTTCTTATCTGATGCCTTACACATTTAAGGAAGCCGACAGTAAAAGCGGTTACGCCGCCGGTATGCCCTTCCCCGCTTTCTACCAGGAAGTCTGGGAAAAGATGGAAAAACAAAAGAAAGACCCGTTTGCTTCGACCGTTCTCGAATATATTATAAAGACGGCCCGTTATGCCCGTAAAACACAGATAATCTCCCTGCCCGATGAAATTAATGCCTTGAATATGGCACGTTCGCTGGCTATATTGAGAGGCAAGCAGAGTGCCGGCGTATATGAATTGCTGGATGGTGTACGAAGTTGTTTTGTGAAAGGCGATCTGAATGCGACTTCGACTTTCGAAGTGGATTTCCTGTATCGTCTTCTCTCCGGGATGGGTGCCGGAAAGATTGCGGCCAACGATTGCATTCCGCCTGTGGTTCGTGAGTTTCGTTCCTTATGTTCGCTTCACCGGTTAAAGACATCGACTATCGAACGGCAGGAAGTAACGCTCGACATCATTAAGAATCCGGCCCATTACAGGAAAAGCCGTTTCCTTCACCAGATGGAGTTTTTGGAGACAGGTTTCGCCACCCTTCAGTCTGGTCCCGATTATGTGAACCAGAAGAACAAAAACCTGGTACGGGAACAATGGATATGCCGTTACGGCACAGGCGTTGAAACCCGTTTGATTGACCTGTCCGTCTACGGGGCGACACTCTCGCAGGTTTGCAACTCGCTCATCGAAAAGAATTTTAAAGACAGTATGACGGCAGAAGAGCTGGGCAAACTGCTCATCTCCGTCCAGGTGATGGGGATAGAAGGCTTTTATTCCCGGTATGAAGACACTGTCCGGCTGGTAGTGGAAAGCGAAGGGAATTTTATCAGCCTCTGCAAACTTATCAACAGCCTGTTATACCTCGCCAATATGCAGCAATTGATGGACGGAACTATCCAGCCGGTCATTGCCGGATTGGCACGAACCGCGTTCAATGGAGCAGTCGTACTGATTCCGTCACTGAAAAGCACAACGGAAGAAGAAGAACAGGAAATATGTGAACAGATGCGCAATCTCTACAGTTTCACCATGGATACGAAAGACTGGTTCGATACCGCCGCTTTCCTGTCTGCCGTAGAGAAGATATTGAACGATAGTTTCAGCAATAGCCGCCTCTTCGGCCTCTGCCTTGCTATACATTATAAAGAAGGACAAACCGGACAGGCTGTTTTCTGCCGGCAGATAGCCGCCTACCTCGAAAGCAGCATCACGCATCCTGAGCAGGCGGCCTCCTTTATCTGCGGCCTGTTCCTGATTGCCCGCGATGTGTTATTTACCGACCCGCATATCCTGGAAGCGATAGACCGCGTTATCGCCAATGCCGACCAGGAGACTTTCCTGACTATTCTGCCCAACCTGCGTTATGCCTTCACCGGCTTTCTCCCGGCAGAAGTCAGCCGTCTGGGACAACAGGTTGCGGAATATCATCAGGTAGCGGAAGCCCGCTTAACAGGAAGTATCACTGTTTCGCAACAGGAAATCACCGAAGCTATGCGCCTGGATAAACTGGCGGCAGAAGCACTAAAAACATGGAGAATCATCGAATGGACAAGCACGAAATAGTCAACCGCTGGCGGCTTATATTGGGAGACTTTGCCGAAAACAGCCTGCCCCTCGACCCGGAGAACGCAGAACTGGACGGTACGCTTTATTTCCTATACAACCGCGAATATACCGATGAACAGGGAATACGGAACGACTTCCCGAACCGGGGAGGCCGTGGCGGCTCCATGCTGACCGTCCCCGGATGGCTGAAAAAAGTAAAGAAGCTGTTCCCCAGAAAGACCGTCGAAATCATGCAGAAACAGGCTTTGGATAAATATAACCTTACCCAACTGCTGACCGACGAATCTGTCCTGAGCCAACTCGAACCGAATATCGGACTGCTGAAAAATATCCTGACGTTCCGCAACATGATACCGGAACATGTCAGGAAGCTGGCTTATTCAATCGTGGAACAGGTCATAAAAGAGATTCAAAAGAAGCTGGAAATAAATGTACGCAAAGCCTTCTACGGAAAGAAACTTCCGCATACCAATTCCAGCTACAAAATATTCCGGAACTTCGATTTCAAGCAGACCATCGAAAAGAATCTGAAAAACTACAGCCGCGAACACGGGACAATTATCCCCGACCGCCTGTATTTCAACCAGAACATACGTCGTTACAATCCCTGGCATATCATCATCCTGGTAGATGAGAGCGGCAGCATGCTCGATTCGGTAATCTATACGGCTGTCATGGCCTCCATCTTTGCCAAAATGCCCTTTCTTTCGGTCAAGCTGGCGATATTCGACACATCGGTCGTCGATTTGAGCGAACATCTCGACGATCCGGTCGGTATCCTGATGAAAGTACAGCTGGGTGGCGGAACGGATATACATAAAGCGCTGGAATATGGAAAGAAACTAATCTCCGCGCCACAAAAAACAATAGTAGTACTGGTAAGCGACCTTTACGACGGGAACAACTATAGTTATATGTTCCGCTCCTGCCGCGACATCATCGAAGCAGGAAGTAAGTTGTTCGTATTACCGGCACTCGACTACTCCGGTGCCCCCTGTTATGATGTCCGTGCCGCACGGACCATTGCCGGCATGGGTGCCGATGTAGCCGCAATAACCCCTGAAGAGTTAGCAGAATGGATAGGAAAGATTATATCATAAACGGAGACGGATGCCACGCTTCCGCCGGACAGTTCGTCCCTTTTGCCAACGAAGCCTTCCTGGTTACGCTGGCAAACAAAGGTCTATATAAACGTGCCCTGAAAGACCTGGAAACGACCGGACAAATCGCCCTGACGGTTACAGGCAGCAATCTACAGGTCCAACTGGACGACATCACCGTCTGCCTCGCCCCCAATGTATCCCAAAGTACATGCAGCTGTCCTTCCAAAACTGTCTGCAAGCATATCCTGATGGGAATACTTGCCGCAGCCGGTTATGCAGCAACCGCAGAAGACGATAACGCCCTGCCGGAAACGTCTCCGGACCTGCCTTCTTCCGCCCCCTGGGAGAAATTGATAAATGCAGACCTTGCACAACTTCGCAAACAGGCCGGCAAGAAATTGTTCGAAGACACCCTCCGTCTTATCCAGGATGGCTGGACGGCCGACTTCACGGAAGGCGATATGCTGGAAGCCACTATCAACACCGAAAACATCACGGTCTATTTTCCCAAAGAAGACAGCCTGAACCGTTCCGTCTGCAAATGCGGAGAAAACGGATTGTGCAAACATAAACTGATAGCCATCCTGTCATACCTGAGCCGGCAAGGAATACTATCGTCCGACTCCGCCGGCAACCAGCCGGAACTCTCCCTACTGACGGAGGATACGGTAAAAGTCCTACAGGGAGCTTCCCGTTTCATCCTCGGCATATTGGAAAAAGGCCTGATCAGTTGTGGAGAAAACGAGGCGGAAACAGCCATCCAGTATTCCATCCGCCTGGAAACCTGCGGAATCGGAAATCTGGCCCGCTTATTCCGTTCGCTCTCCTCCGATATCGAAAATATGCTTGCCAAACATGTGGGTTTTCAGCCTCTGACAACTTTTGCCACGCTCTCCCGGTTGTATAACACGCTTACCTTACTCTTACGGAATACACAAAACAACGAGATGCTCGGCAAACTGATTGAAGGGACACGCTCGGATTATTACACCACCCCTATCGGCCATTTCGCCGGACTGGGCGCTTATCCCTGGCAAACCCGTTCGGGTTATTTCGGAATTACGGCTTATTTCTTCTATCAGGAGAAAGAGAGTATCTGCACGCTGACATTGAGCATGGCTGATTATTATGAACATACCCAGTCACTCGTTACACCGGAAAACCTGAGGAAACAACTCGAGATGCAAAGCTTTTGGGGGAACAGCGCATCACTGGCCCGGTTATCGATATCCACCCTTACATTGCGCAACTTCAAGCTGAACAGGCAAAACCGCCTCTCATCGTCTTCACAGACACAATGTGAGATAGCAGATAAAGTAACAATCGGTCATCTGAATACATTACTTACGATTCCGGAGTTATCCGATTTATCCATACGTCCGGACCAATGCTACGATTATTTCCGGAAAAAACAACCCGAACAACTGGCTTTAGTCCCTTTCACTCATCTTTCAGAGGTACGGTTCAGCTCCTCCGAACAGAAACTCTATTTCACCATGACTGACGGTCAGACAGAGACGGAAGGTTCCCTGGCATACAGCGAACTGAACCGTAATGCCATCCGCAAACTGGAACAACTGGGACAACCCTATACAGAAAAGAAACAGCGTTACATGGTCTGCCAGGAACGACCGGACACACTGATTCCAATCAGTATTATCACCGCTTCAGAGATTGATAATTTCTACTTCTAACTTTTTAAAAGCGAACACAATGATCATAAAGAATCTCCTTGCCGAACTGGAACTCCAGCTTTCCGACATCGCCTTCTCCGGCTTGCGCAACATACAACCGGTCACCCTCCAAAAGCTGGAAGACCTCAAACACTGGATGAATGAATTAAATATGTCTGAAGCCATCCGTTTAACAGACCGTTTTATCGATTCGGTCTATGCCTGGCAAGCCGGACAAACAACCCTGGAAACCGTCGCCGCCAATCTATGCGCACTGGAGTTTTATGAAAAGAATATAGTTAACAATTAATTTTGACATCAAAGGTTTTATTCAAAATATTTCCAACTAATTGTAAGCATATCATACTATATATCTAATAATTTGTTACTTTTGTGGGCGATTTTAAAACGTACACAAAATCTACTAATATCATAAGTCTATGGCAAAGATAACAAAAGAGGAAGCACTTCGGTATCATTCCGAAGGCAAACCCGGAAAGATCGAAGTAATTCCAACAAAACCCTATAGTACACAAACAGATTTATCATTGGCTTATTCTCCCGGTGTGGCAGAGCCTTGCCTGGAAATAGAGAAAGAACCGCTTGATGCCTATAAATATACATCAAAAGGTAATCTGGTAGCCGTTATCTCTAACGGTACCGCTGTTTTGGGACTGGGTAATATCGGAGCGCTTGCCGGCAAACCGGTTATGGAAGGCAAAGGCCTCCTGTTTAAAATCTTCGCAGGAATCGATGTATTCGATATCGAAGTGGACCAGAAAGATCCCGATAAGTTCATCGAAACCGTAAAAGCAATCGCCCCTACTTTTGGTGGTATCAACCTGGAAGATATCAAAGCGCCCGAATGTTTCCAGATTGAACAGCGACTGAAAGCGGAACTGGATATTCCGGTGATGCACGACGACCAGCACGGTACGGCAATCATCTCCGGTGCAGGTCTGCTCAATGCGCTTGAAATAGCCGGAAAGAAGATTGAAGATGTAAAAATCGTTGTCAACGGTGCAGGCGCCGCTTCCATCTCTTGTACGAAACTGTATGTGATGCTGGGAGCCCGCAAGGAAAACATCATTATGTGTGATAGTAAAGGGGTTATCTCTACGCATCGTACCGACCTGAACGAATCGAAGAAGGAATTTGCTACTACAAGAGATATAAAGACGCTGGAAGAAGCCGTTGTCGGTACAGACGTATTCCTGGGATTGTCTGTTGCCAATGTGCTGACACAAGAGATGGTGCGTTCCATGAACGAAAACCCGATCGTATTCGCTCTGGCTAATCCGAATCCGGAAATTTCATATGCCGATGCAATGGCATCACGCGAAGATATTATTTTCGCAACAGGACGTTCGGACTATCCGAATCAGATCAATAATGTATTAGGATTCCCGTATATCTTCCGCGGAGCATTGGATACACATGCCAAAGCAATCAACGAAGAGATGAAACTGGCCGCCGTACATGCCATCGCCGAACTGGCAAAAGAACCGGTTCCCGATGTGGTCAATGCAGCGTATAAACTGAAACGTACGACTTTCGGGCGCGATTATATCCTGCCGAAAGCACTCGACCCACGGTTGTTGACACGAGTATCGGTTGCTGTTGCCAAGGCAGCTATCGAGTCGGGTGTCTCACGCAAAACAATCACAGACTGGGAAGGCTATGCCAACCATTTGCGTGAAATGATGGGCTACGATAATAAACTGCTCCGTTCCTTTACCGATATGGCAAAAGCAAATCCGAAACGTGTGGTATTTGCCGAAGCCAACCACGTGAACATGCTGAAAGCTGCCGTAGAAGCCAAAGCCGAAGGAATCTGTTATCCGATCCTGTTAGGCAATGAAGAACGTTTGGAAAAACTGGCAGCCGAAGAAAACCTGAGCCTGGAAGGTATCGAAATCGTCAACCTGCGCCACGACCGTGAAGAAGAACGCCGCGACCGCTACGCCCGTATCCTTTCTGAAAAGAGAGCACGTGAAGGCGTTACTTTCTCGGAAGCACGCGAAAAGATGGTCGGTCGGAACGCTTTCGGTATGATGATGGTGGCAACCGGCGATGCGGATGCATTTATCACAGGTGTTTACAGCCGTTATTCGGAAGTGACAAAGTTGGCGGAAGAAATCATCGGTATCCGTCCGACATACGATCATTTCGGTGCCATGAACATTGTAACTTGCAAAAAGGGTACTTTCTTTATGGCAGATACGCTGATTAACCGTCATCCGTCAACAGAAGTCCTGATCGACATTGCCCGCCTGACACACGATGCGGTGAAGTTCTTCGCGCACGATCCGGTTATCTCGATGGTATCTTATTCAAACTTCGGTTCCGATAAACAGGGAAGTCCGCTGAAAGTACACGGCGCTATCGAATACCTTCACAAGAATCATCCGGAAATCGTCGTAGACGGTGAAATGCAGGTAAACTTTGCATTAGACAAGAAGTTGCGCGACGATATGTATCCGTTCAACAAGCTGAAAGGCAAAGATGTAAACACATTGGTATTCCCGAACCTGAGTTCGGCCAACAGTGCTTACAAACTATTGCTCGAAATGGGTGTCGTAGAAACCATCGGCCCGATCCAGATGGGATTGAACAAACCGATTCACTTCACCGACGTAGAAAGCTCTACCCGCGACATCCTCAACCTGACAACCGTTGCCGTTGTAGATGCAATCGTACAGGAGCAAATTGAAAAAGGAGAATAAGAACTTTATTCTTTATATAGGAAGAGGCTGTGCAGAACAGCCTCTTTTTTTGTATCCTATTGAAGCACCAAAATACAAATATAAGGCATATATTTGCATTCAGTCAAACAATAGAAGATTCGATCTATGTACGAAAACGAAATAAAAGAATATGACCAGTTGGTCAAAGAATATAAAGAACAGATTTCTGACAGGTTCTCAAAAGAGGATTTCATTACCTACAATGAAATTCTTTTCTCAACACACAACTGTGCCATCGAAGGTAATTCGTTTTCGGTAGATGAAACACGTATCCTGAAAGAAAAGGGATTAGGTATGATTCCGCAAGGAAAACCATTAGTTGAAGCTTTTGAAATACTGGATCATTTCAGTGCATACGAATACATGATCAAAAACTTAGAAGGTCCCCTGACTGAAGAGTATATTAAAAAGTTACATTTCATCCTGACTGAACATACGCTTGCTTACAGGCATCCCGGAGCTACTCCCGGTGAATATACAGATGTTGATATGTGTGCGGGAGATACAATATTCGGCGATCACGAAGAATTAATACAAAGAGTCTCCCATCTACTGGAATCAACAGAAAAAGCACTTGAAAAAGGAATCCACCCCATGGTTGTAGCCGGTTTATTTCATGGTTATTTCGAATATCTCCATCCTTTCAGGGATGGAAACGGGCGCATAGGACGCCTGCTTGCAAATCGTATCCTTCTACAAAAAGAACTTCCTCTCCTGATAATCAGAAACGATGACAGAGCCGAATATATAAATTGCCTGAAATGTATCCGCAAAGAAAATACGCATGAATATCTCATACATTTTTTCTTCCGGACAGCCATGAACAGGATGAGCAATGAAATTGCGGAAAAAAAGAATCTTACCCGGAACTTCTCAAAAGGTTTTTTAGATGAATTCCTCAAAGCGTAAGTAATCTCGATAATCTTCAGGCAATCCCCAGCAACTCTACCTCAAAGATTAACGTTGAAAATGCAGGAATCGGACCGGAAGCCCGGTTACCATATCCTACTGTATAAGGGATATAAATAACCCATTTATCCCCTACATGCATTTGTTGAAGTGCAATCTGCCATCCTTCAATAACCTGGTTCAGACGGAAAGCCTCCGGGCAGTTGCGTTCGTATGAATTATCAAATTCGCGCCCATTCATCAGAGTCCCCCGATAATGAACGGAAACAACGTTATCCAACCGGGGAGAAACAGTACCGCTCCCCTGCTCCGTTACTTTATATAATATCCCGCCAGCCAGTTTCTTTACACCTTCCTGTGAAGCTATTTCTTCCAGATACCGCAGATTTTGCTCTTTATATTCTTCTTTCCTGTTCTTTGCCATTTTAGCCATTCTTTTTTAGAGGACAAAGATAAATTATTCTTCAAAAAAGGCCTAAACTTCGTTTAAAACGAATGTGAAGTCCGTTTAAAACGAGCTGAAATTCGTTTAAAACGAGTATGGAGCCCGTTTAAAACGAGTTTTTATTCATTTTAAACGAGATTTTACTATCCTGTGAAAATTAGTCCTTTATTAAACCAAGAGTGACTTTTTTGTGTTTATGTGTAGAATCTAAACAAAAAGTTATGCACATAAGTACATGGTGTTATACTATGCTTTGCCTTTTTCTGCCAATGACGCTGATGGCACAGGCAAAGCATAAGTACCTCGATCACGCATTGCCGGAAGCGTGGCAGGAGAATGACAGTAATTTCCAACAAACCCTACCCGTTGATGACAACTGGTGGAGGAATTTCAATGATCCGGTATTGGATTCCCTGATCGATGTGGCCGTGAAGCAGAACTATTCTGTGCAGATGGCTGCCGATCGTATCGCTATGGCGAAAGCCAACCTGCGCATACAACAGGGCAGTTATTCACCGACGCTGGGACTATCGGCGGGATGGAACCGGCAACAAAGCAGCGGCAACACCAGTAGTTTGCCACAAACAATCACCCAATATGCCGATGCCTCGCTCTCCATGAGCTGGGAAGTCGACGTATTCGGCAGTATCCGTAACCGGGTGAAAGCGCAGAAAGAGAATTTCGCTGCCTCCAAAGAAGAATACAACGCCGTCATGGTATCGCTTTGTGCACAGGTCGCATCGGCCTACATCAACCTGCGTGAACTGCAACAGGAGGTCGATGTAGTTACCCAAAACTGTCTGTCGCAACAGGCTGTAGTCGAAATCACCCAGAAAAGGTATGAAACCGGCCTGGTGTCGAAGCTGGATGTGGCACAGGCACAATCTGTATATTACAGTACCAAGGCCTCGCTCCCCATGCTGGAAGCAGGTATCATCCAGTACACGAACGCCCTGGCTGTGCTGATGGGACTGTATCCGCAAGACGTTAAAGGACTGATCGACCATCCGCGCCCCCTGCCCGATTACATCGAAACCGTCGGAGTAGGATTCCCTGCCAACCTGTTACTGCGTCGTCCGGATATCCGTTCTGCCGAACGCCAAGTCAACGCCCAGGCCGCGACATTGGGTGCATCCAAATCCGACTGGTGGCCGCAGGTTTTCGTCAAAGGTTCCATCGGATTCGCTTCTCACGACATCGATAAGATAGCCAACCATAACAGCCTGACATATGAAATCGCACCCGCCATCTCCTGGAATTTCTTCCAGGGAGGCAAACTGGCACAGGCAACCCGCCTGGCAAAAGCCCAGTTAGACGAAACAATCAGGCAGTTCAACGAAACCGTCCTCACCTCCGTACAGGAAGTCGATAACGCGATGAGTTCCTATAAAAACTCCATCAAACAAATCGTCGCCCTCCGCGAAGTAGTCAACCAGGGCCAGCAAACGCTCGATCTCTCACTCGACCTGTATAAACAGGGACTGACGCCGTTTCAGAATGTACTGGATGCACAACGCTCGCTGCTGTCGTATGAGAATCAATTGACACAAGCCAAAGGCCAGTCGCTCGTCTATCTGATTCAGCTCTACCAGGCACTGGGCGGAGGCTGGGACGAAGATGGGTATTAAGAAAGGTAGTTTATCAAACTAAAAAACACAAATATGAAAACATCTGTCAGAATCGCCCTGATCGCCTTGTCGGTCCTTACGCTGGCATCGTGCAAAGGGAAAAAGCAACCGGCGGAAACAGCCGCCCCTTCCATCAGCGTGGCAACACCGGAAGTAAAAGATATTACGCTGACAAAAGACTATCCCGGTTATCTGAGTTCGGAATTGACCGTCAATCTGGTGGCCCGGGTAAACGGTTATCTCCGGACCTCCCACCTGGTGGCCGGCAGCAAAGTGAAGAAGGGAGAACTCATCTTCGTGATCGAGCCCGACACTTATCAGGATAATGTGACCCAGGCCGAGGCGGCACTTAAAACCTCCAAAGCGCAACTCGACTATGCCCGCAGCAATTACGAGCGGATGAAAGAAGCCGCCAAAAGCGGAGCCGTCAGCCAGATACAGGTATTGCAGGCCCAATCGACCGCACAGGAAATGGAAGCATCCGTCCGTAATTCGGAAGCCGAACTGAATACGGCACGCACCAACCTCAGCTACTGCTATATCCGTGCCCCGTTCGACGGACGAATCACCCGGGCCACTTACGACATCGGCAATTATATCAACGGAGCGGCGCAACCCGTCACGCTGGCTACCCTTTATAAAGATGACAAAATGTTCGTCAACTTCAATATAGAAGATAACCAGTTTATGAAAATGATGATTACCGCTGCCCAAAACGATTCGACCGTCAAACTGCCGGAAACAATCGCCGTACATCTGGGAGACAACGGACGGCAAAACTACACCGGACAGTTGGATTATTTCTCTCCCAATGTCGACCTGTCGACCGGAACACTGAATGTCCGTGCCAACCTGGATAACAAGGACGGCGAACTGAAAAGCGGATTATACGTCACCATCACCCTGCCCTACAGCGAAAAGCGGGATGCTGTCCTGGTACGCGATGCCTCCATCGGCACCGACCAGCTGGGCAAATATCTTTATATCGTAAACGATTCCAATATCGTACGGTACCGTCATATAGAACCGGGACAGTTGGTAGACGACACCTTACGCCAGGTCGTCAGCGGACTTGAACCGAACGAACGTTACGTCACCACCGCTTTATTGAAAGTGCGTGACGGAATGAGTATTACCCCTATAAAATAAGAACGTCATGGTAAAATTCTTTATAAACAGACCCATCTTTGCCACCGTTCTTGCCCTGATTATCGTGGTTGCGGGATTGGTCACACTCAACGTATTACCCATCGCCCAATATCCGGATATCACACCGCCTACCGTACAGGTTTCGGCAGTCTATCCGGGTGCCGATGCACAGACGGTTTCACAAACCGTCGGACTGCCTATCGAGCAACAGGTGAACGGTGTGGACGGAATGCTCTATATGAGTTCCAACTCCTCCAGTTCGGGCACTTACTCGCTGACCATCACGTTTGCTGTCGGTACGGACATCGACATGGCTACCGTCATGGTACAAAACCGTGTCAGCATTGCACAAAGCAGTCTGCCGGAAGCAGTAATCGTACAAGGAATCACGACTAAAAAGCAATCATCCAACATCGTGATGATGCTTTCCCTCACTTCCAGGGATTCTCTTTACGACGGACTTTATCTGAGCAACTATGCCAGCCTGAACCTGACCGACCAGCTGGCTCGTCTGCCGGGAGTCGGTTCGGTAAGTGTCATGGGAGCCGGCAACTACAGTATGCGTATCTGGCTCGACCCCGAAGTCATGCGCATCCGCAACCTGACGCCGGATATGGTTTTCCAGGCTATCTCGACACAGAACAGGCAGGTTTCTGCCGGTTACGTAGGCCAGCCAATTGCAGAGGCGAACAATCCTTATCAATACACCCTGACTGTAAAGGGCCGGCTGACTACGCCAGAGGAATTTGGCAATATCATCCTGCGGACAGAGCAAGGCGGTAAAATACTCCGGCTGAAAGATATTGCCCGTATCGAACTGGGCAGCTCCTCCTACAACGTGACTTCACGGTTACGGGGACAACAGGCTGCCGCCATTGCCATCTACCAGCTGCCCGGCTCCAACTCGCTGGAAGTATCCAAAGCTGTACGGGCAAAGATGGAAGAGATTGCCTCCACCCTTCCGCAAGGCGTCGAATACGGCGTTACTCTCGACACGACAGAAGTCATCAACGCTTCTATCGACGAAGTGTTGGTGACTTTCCTGGAGACAACAGCCCTGGTTGTCCTGGTTATTTTCCTTTTCCTCCAGAATTTCCGGGCGGTAATCATTCCCTGCCTCAGTATTCCTGTTTCATTGATAGGAACACTGGCTGTCATGGGCGCATTGGGATTCTCGGTCAACACATTAACGTTATTCGGATTGATCCTGGCGATTGCCATTGTGGTAGACGACGCAATCATTGTCGTCGAGAACTCGTCGCGATACATGGATACCGGGAAATATACGGCACGCGAAGCGGTAACAAAAGCGATGGGCGAACTTGTCGGGCCGGTTATCGGTGTCGTATTGGTTCTGTTGGCGGTATTTATCCCGACCACTTTTATTGGCGGCATCTCCGGACAGCTTTACAAACAGTTCGCCCTGACGATTGCTGCCGCAACCGTCCTGAGCGGTATTAACTCATTGACATTGACACCGGCACTCTGCGCCCTGTTCCTACGCGTCACTAACGACCCGAAGTTTGTCGTCTTCAAAGCCTTCAATAAGGTATACGACAAAACACAGAAGATCTACGATGATATTGTCGACCGCATGTTGAAACATCAGCTGGTCACATTGATAATCTTCCTGATCGTTTCAGCTACGGCAGCCGTCATGTTCATGCGCTGGCCTTCGACCTTCATCCCGGAAGAAGACGACGGATATTTCATTATCTCCAGCCAGTTGCCACCGGCCTCGAGCCTGCCACGCACCGAAGCCGTCAGCCAGAAAATCAACAAGATACTGGACACTTATCCGGAAGTCAAAACCTATATGGGAATAAACGGTTTCTCTGTGATGGGAGGCGGCGAACTGTCGAATACCGGTACCTATTTTGTCGTACTGAAGAACTGGAGTGAACGAAAAGGGAAAGGTCATACGGCACAAGATGTCGTCACCCGCTTCAACCGGGAAGCCTATGGCATCCAGGAAGCGCAAATCTTTGCTTTGGTTCCTCCCGCCATTCCCGGCCTGGGTGCTTCCGGCGGTCTGCAACTGCAACTGGAAGACCGCAAGAACCTGGGACCGACCGAAATGCAGCATGCCATACAGACATTGCTGGAAACATACCGTACCAAACCTCAACTTCTGAGTTTATCCAGTATGTATCAGGCGAATGTCCCCCAATACCGTCTGAATATCGACCGCGACAAAGTGCAGTTACTGGGATTACAGTTGAGCGATGTCTTCTCCACCCTCAGCTATTACATGGGAGCCGCCTATGTAAATGACTTTGTCGAGTTCGGGCGTATCTATCAGGTCAAGATTGAAGCCGGCGGACAGGCGCAAAAGGTCATCGATGATGTTATGCGGTTGAGTCTGGAAAACAGTTCCGGCAAGATGGTTCCTTTCTCCGCTTTTACAGAAGCGAAACAACAATTGGGACTAGACCAGATTAACCTGTATAATATGTATTCTTCTGCCTCCATCACTTGTATTGCCAATCCGAAATACAGTTCGGGAGAAGCCATACAGGCGATGGAAGAACTCATACAGGAACAGCTGGGCGACAATTTCGGTTACGAATGGACCTCCGTCGCCTATCAGGAGACCAAAGCCGGCTCGACCACGATGTTGATATTCGGTATGGCTTTACTGGTGGCCTTCCTGGTTCTTTCGGCACAATATGAAAGTTGGACAAGTCCGCTGGCAGCCATCATGGGATTGCCGATCGCCTTGCTGGGAGCCATTCTCGGTTGTTTCATTATGGGAGTGCCCGTCAGCGTCTACACGCAAATCGGGATTATCCTGCTGATAGCCCTCTCCGCAAAGAACGGTATCCTGATTGTCGAATTTGCCCGCGACTACCGTGCCGCTGGTAATCCGATACGCGAAGCGGCCCTCGAAGCCGGACACGTCCGCCTGCGTCCTATCCTGATGACTTCGTTTGCCTTTGTACTCGGAGTCATGCCGTTGTTGTTTGCCACCGGAGCAGGGGCAGCCAGCCGTGTATCATTGGGGGCAGCCGTCGTATTCGGTATGGCTATCAATACGATTTTTGCAACCGCCTTTATCCCCAGCTTCTACGAATGGATGCAAACCTTCCAGGAGAAATGGCTGGATAAAGCCTCTCCCAATAAAACTGCAACTAAAGCTTGATGCAGGTCTTTAGATTATAAAAAGAGGATGCGCCAAAAGACTGTAACTTTTCGACGCATCCTCTTATCTATTCTGTTGCGGAATGATCACCAATATGATCAGAAAGTAATCCCGCACATAGAACTGAGTACTTCCACATCCGATTTATAAACGGTATGTTCCCATCGCCGTCCGGCATTGTACTGGTCAAATTCCTTCAACGACAATTTATCTTCATTAAGGGTTCCGACCTGTTCGGCAGACAGGATCTCTGCATAGACGAACGTTCCTTTATCCGGTTCGAGTACAAGCGTATTACGGGGTTGAATGCTCATCGACTTTTCAAAATCATCCAATGCTATAATACGGAATCTTTTCTCCCCGTCTTTATCCGCGATCAGCAAAAGATAGTCTGTTTTATGAGCCGGAGACAAAAAGAGCAGTCCGTCTACCGAATCGATGAATGCCAGTGGAGTATTGGGTTGCGATATTCCTTTTTTCAGATTCGACAGGCCGACCTCGCCATTGGCGAAAACTGCAACCAGGATATCCTCTTTATCTTCCGGATTATAAGAGAACAGGACTTTTCCCTCGCCTCCCCAAACACCTATTTTGGGACTGGGAGAACTGGCGATCTTTCCGTTGGCAAACAAAGAAACGAATAAGTGCCCCGGCGTATATCCGTGGTCCGGTTTCTTTATCAGGGGGTTCGTTCGCAAACCGGATGTTTTGCACGCATACGCTTTGTTTTTAGCTTTTCCCTTCTCATTGTCTTTTTTTATCTCGCGCATCGGCGGAAGAACGGTCTCTTCTTTTACCTCTACTTCCGGCAGGAGAAAAATCTCCTGTTGCACATTACTGTCTTGTTGTACCTTAAAAATGTATTCTTTCCGTTCCTCGCTGAAGAATACCGGAAACTCAGGCTTCTTAGGTGTTGAATCCAGTTTCAGTGTACGCCTTTGTTTAACAAACTCGTCCACGTTGCACACCGCCTTTGCCATACTTGAACTGCCTGTTCGGGTATATACAACCCCCTTCACCTTCACCACTTCATTGATCGGCACCACCCTAAAGGCCAATACCATCCTCCCGTCTTCATATTCATAGATCCGGCAACGGATATTTTCCTGATACCGGTTCCGGTCTTCTTCTTTTTCTCCCAACTGGCAAATGATACTTCTGTTGACTTCACGAAGGTAGACATCGCTGTCGTTACGGGCAAATTTCAAATCCTCTGCCAACCCGTTCAGATAGCCTTTGTCATTGACGCCGATATAAAGCGTTCCTCCGTCCGTATTCATGAAAGAGGCGACGACACGGGCCAGGACGACACTCTGATCTTCGCCGGCATTTTTATTGGCATGAATAAAGGCCGATGTCTTAAATTCCTTCTCCATGCCTTCGTGCCCGAAGTAGACCGGAACATATGTCTTCTTTTCTTTCCCGGGATCCTTAAAGCCCAACAGCAAGTTGATACTTTTATAGATAACCTCCTGCAACTCCGTATCTTTCTCCCTCAGAAAACGAACAATACTGAAATAGCGGGCCAATTCCGAAACAAGCGGGTTCTTGTCCTGCATAAAAGAGTTCAAGAGCGACAAAGAGTCTTTTTCATACAACGTCTGCATCACCCGTATCACCTGCCGGCACTGTTTCAGATTACGGCCATAACGGTTTATATCCATGAGCTCCATCTTCTTCAGCAGATCGCGGAACTTTTGTATGTTCGCTTCCGAAAAACGGGTATGATAAGGCTCCGTCATCAGCACTTCTACATTATATATATAGTCGGCACAAAGTTGGTAATAACTAGCCAACGCCTGGTTGCCGGTGAAGTTACACAAGAGACTCAATATGTTATATACATTGAACCGTTCGGTAGAATCATCCAGTTCCAAAACCAGCGAATCCACGCAAAAGATCAGTTCACGCACCAGTTCGATCGTTAATGCCGGGTTATCAGCAAGCGTGCTCTTCACCTCTTTTTCCACTACTTCTTTGCTTTCTTCCATATCGCAAGGAGTAATATTCACATTTTCCAGGCTCAGATCTTTCAGGGCGACGAAAAAAGGGTTATTCTCTTTCTTCTGTTCGGTCAATAACACGGAATCGCCGTCTCCTTTATAAATCTCTTTTGTCAGGAATACAAAGAAATCGCGTATATTCTCCAACACGGACCGGTCGAAAGCCGCATGGTCAGGACGAGGCACATGCGACTGCACATTGATCGTATTTTTCAGTTTGTGGGAAAGGAGACCGACATATTCAACCTTAAAGATATCTCCGATCCGGTATTTTTTATGCGAGGTCAAAGCAGTCGTAGCCGTAGCTCCGGACGAAAGCAACCACCAGACTTTCCCGTCACGAACTTCGACTACCTTCCCCAGCAATGCTTTCCGCCGTACACATTCCGGATAAATAAATTCATTGAAATCCTGTATCAGGGATAAAAGAATTTCACCTTTCTCCACTTCTTTTATTTTAGCCTGAAACAATTGGTTGACAGAAAACAGATCGGAAAATCCGGGAATCATGCTATAACAGGAATTGATATAGGCAAAAGGCAAACGGGCTTTCATTCCCTGATAAGTTTTGTCGATTATTTCCGCATACATCGACATCGATTCTTTATTAATCGATAAAATACGAATATTTACCCGCTCGTTAGGCGAAGGATAGACAATCCCCGGAAATTCTTCTTCCGACTTCTTCGCAGTAAATGCTTCTTCTTCAGGAAACATCTCGACAACCGGTTTGCTGCCCGGCAAAGAAAGAGGAAAATCTTCCGCCAGCTGCTTCCAGTACAACCTGTAATCTTTTATGGTCTTACAGGCATCGAACGAACAGACCGGTTTATCGAATAAGGCCACAAACAACCTGTTATTCAACACGGATGCCCGGTCTTTGCGCCCTTTCCATAAAAGGGAAGCATGGGGCAAATGTGTACTGAGCGTAAAACCATCGTTATCGAGTGTCAGCGTATTCGATGCATTGCTATACTGTTGCCACTTAAGTGCCTGCTCAAAAACAGGACAGGCAGCATCTTCAATTGGTATCGTAACGAGTTGTTCCAGCATACGCCTTTCATCATAATCACACAAACTGTCCCAGCGGATTTTGCCGTTCAGCCGGTTCTCTCCGGTTAGCAGCGTATACGATTTATTTTTCAGTACACCACCATAAACAGAAGGGATACGGGATAAATACCGGCAAATACGTGCAGCAATCACCGCCCGGTCAGAATCGGCAACTTCTGCCTCTTTCGATACCAGGTAGAGGAAAGCATGTATTTGTATCGCATTCGTAATAACCGGATGGACAGTGTTCCATTCATCCATGTACCATACTTCGGCAGTCTTATCTTCCACCGCCTGCGCTTTTCTTTTTAACAGGCTGTATAACTCTGCAAGTTCGTTTTTCCCGATTCGGTTGCTTGCTATCAGTTCATTGATCAAACGGATAACCAACATCAAAGCATTCGTCAGAACATCCGTGTCATAGGATAAAAGATATAATATCCGCCGGATTTCTTTTTCTGCATGCCAAAGATTCCCGCTCGCTTTCAACCTGAACAGTATGCTCGCCAGCCGAGATTCGGTCCTTTTATCCAAAATGCATTTACATGCTTCTATTTTCCCTTGCAGATTATCCATCCGCCGAAAGATTTCCTCCCGCTTCTGCTCCACATCATCTTTATAGACAGACTGCAAGTAATCCGATCCTTCACTGATCCACTTAAAAATATCCAAAGCAAGAGTAAACGCTCCGATCGCATTTTTCCTGTCTTTCTGCAAACATTCTGCATGCAGTTCTTCGAAAGCAGCGATTGCCTCTATCCAGGAAACATCATTATTCCGATATAATAGCTGTGCTTTCCTTAATAAAAGATTCGATATATGGTAACTGGACGGACATCTGTTCTTTACAATCCCTATATCCAAAGAGGTGTGAGCTGATATATAATTTACAGTCTTCGTAAAATCAATACGGGTCGATCCTTCCAGTGAAAGATTGTTTTCATATAAAGTGTTTATAGTCAGATCAGTCATATGCGTTATTCAGTTTTTTTAGTTCATATTTTTATTCAAAGCCAACAATTAGGCAAACGCCTTGATTCCTGAAGGCTAAATATACTACAATAATCTGAAAAACCAAATGAGATTGATGATTAATACCAAATCTTTATCAGGCCGGACAACCGTTTGTTGTTTCTCCTGATAAATACCCCTTATCCGCCTATCAAAATTACCTATTTGATTTCTGCTGAATAACATTTTACTTTTGTTCAATAATTAAAAACAAAAGCTGTGTCCGTTCGGTTACATTAATATTCAAGGGTAGAATGTCGTCGACTATACACAGATAAAAAATTCATTTATGGAGAACAAGAAACTAACAGCTGCCAACGGTCGTCCCGTAGCAGACAATCAGAACATCCAGACAGTAGGTCCGCGTGGACAAGTGTTATTACAAGATCCGTGGTTTTTGGAGAAACTGGCCCATTTCGACCGCGAAGTTATTCCCGAAAGACGTATGCATGCCAAAGGCTCCGGAGCATTCGGTACTTTCACTGTCACACATGACATTACCAAGTACACAAAAGCAGCAATCTTCAGTGAAGTAGGCAAGCAGACCGAATGTTTCGTCCGCTTCTCCACTGTTGCCGGCGAACGCGGAGCGGCCGATGCCGAACGTGATATCCGCGGCTTTGCCATGAAGTTTTATACGGAAGAAGGTAACTGGGATTTAGTCGGAAACAATACCCCGGTATTTTTCCTGCGCGACCCGCTGAAGTTTCCCGACCTTAACCACGCCGTCAAAAGAGATCCGAAAACAAACATGCGCAGTGCAAACAACAACTGGGATTTCTGGACGTTACTTCCTGAAGCATTGCATCAGGTCACCATTACAATGAGCTCACGTGGAATCCCTTACTCCTATCGTCACATGCATGGATTCGGTAGTCATACGTATAGCTTTATCAATGCAAAGAACGAACGTATCTGGGTGAAATTCCACCTGCGGACATTACAGGGAATCAAGAACCTGACAGACCAGGAAGCAGAAGCAATCATCGCCAAAGACCGCGAGTCGCATCAGCGTGATTTGTTTGAAAGCATTGAAAAGGGAGATTTTCCTAAATGGAAATTCCAGATTCAGTTGATGACGGAAGAGCAGGCAGACAACTATCGTATCAATCCGTTCGACCTGACAAAAGTATGGCCGCACGGCGACTTCCCGCTGCAAGACGTGGGCATCCTTGAACTGAACCGTAATCCGGAAAACTATTTCGCCGATGTGGAACAAGCCGCATTCAACCCGATAAATACAGTAGAAGGTATCGGCTTCTCTCCCGACAAGATGCTTCAGGGACGCCTTTTCTCTTACGGCGATGCACAACGTTACCGTTTGGGAGTCAACTCCGAACAAATACCGGTAAACAAACCTCGCTGTCCTTTCCATGCTTATCACCGCGACGGAGCTATGCGTGTAGACGGAAACTACGGTGCCGCAAAAGGATACGAACCGAACAGCTACGGCGAATGGCAGGACTCTCCCGAAAAGAAAGAACCGCCTTTGAAAGCGAACGGCGACATCTATAATTATAACGAACGCGAATACGATGACGATTATTACAGCCAGCCGGGTGCTTTATTCCGCCTGATGCCGCCTGACGAACAGCAGCTATTATTCGAAAACACCGCCCGTCAGATCGGTGGTGCCGAACTGTTCATCCAGCAACGTCACGTACGCAACTGTTACAAAGCCGATCCTGCTTATGGCAAAGGCATTGCCGATGCGTTAGGCATCAGTCTGGAAGATGCACTGAAAGAAACAAGATAATTACTTGCGAAGGGGTTCCAGTTTCCTAGGCAGGGAACTGGAGTTTCCTGAGCACGAAACTACGAGGAAACTGTAATAAACTCACAATTAGTCAATAAAGCCTTTTTCGTTACTTCATTATTTTACCAGATCAATCAGCCATTTCACCATCTCCGGGTCGTAATGCGAGAAGAACAGACTTTTGGCCTTATCGAGTCCGGCTATAGCCTGCATATCTTCTTCCGTCAGGACAAAATCAAACACTTCCATATTCTGAATCATGCGCTCCTTGTGAGTTGATTTGGGAATAACGATAACACCGCGCTGGATAAGGAAACGCAAAGCGGTTTGTGCCACTGATTTTCCATATTTCTCCCCTATTGTTTTCAATACTTCGTTTGTGAAGAAATCGTTCCGTCCTTCGGCAAACGGACCCCACGACATAACACGGGTGCCATAGCGCTCCATGATTTTCTGCGGTTTTATCTGCTGGTTGAAGACGTGTGTTTCCACTTGATTGACAGCCGGCTTTATTTCGCAAAACTCTGCCAGGTCGATGAAACGGTCGGGATAGAAGTTACTTACTCCAATGGCGCGTGCCTTGCCTGCTTTACAGGCCTCTTCCATGGCACGATAAGTACCGTAATAATCGTTGAAAGGCTGGTGAATCAGGAGCAGGTCGATGTAATCGCTTTGCAGTTTGCGCAGGGATTCGTCGATAGATGCTTTTGCTTTTTCATAGCCTCCGTTGGATATCCAGACTTTGGTGGTGATAAATACCTCGCTCCGGGGGATACCGCTTTTAACGAGCGCATTTCCAACTCCTTCCTCATTAAAATAGGCTTGTGCGGTGTCGATAGAACGGTAGCCGACACTCAAAGCATCCAATACGCAACGTTCACATTCTTCGGGTGTCACCTGATAGACACCATAACCCAAAATCGGCATTTCCACGCCGTTGTTCAATTTTACTGTTTCCATAATTTATTTAATTGTTTTACGTGATACAAAATTACCGGACCTCCAACTCTACTACCTGTCCAATCTCCGGGGCAATCAGGTCCAACGAGTTTCGGGTAGCTGCTTCAAGTTCATTCTTCAACGGTTCGTCCCAGGGATGACGGGCAAGTGCGTATTTGGAATGATGGACAGTGACGAGCCTTTTCGCTTTCAGATCACGGGCAGCCTCACCCAGGGCAGCCGGCATCAGATGGATATATTGCCAGTCTTCGTTATATTGTCCGTTTTCCAGAATAGCCAGATCAATGTCCGGATAATGGCGGCCGATTTCTTCAAAATGCGTGTCGTAACCGCCGTCACCTCCTATATAGACCTTACGTGAAGGAGTTTCAAGCAGGAAAGAAGCCCAAAGAGTTTGGTTGGGAGTCAGTCCGCGTCCCGAGAAATGACGGGCAGGCAGGCAATGAACGGTAAAACCTTCGTCCAACGAGGCTTCTTCCTTCCAATCCAGTTCCACCAGATTCTCTTTGTCATATCCCCAACGCTCGAAATGCTCGCCTACGCCTAAAGGACAGATAACTTTCCGTACCCGTTCTTTCAACTGCACCACTGTCTGATAATCCAAATGGTCCCAGTGGTCGTGGCTGATAACCAGATAGTCAATCTCCGGCATATCCTCCGGTTTATAAATATCCGTGCCTTTAAACGGTTTGTTGACAGAAGATACGGGCGAAGCCATACAGAAAACCGGGTCGACCAGCACACGCTTCCCCGATAACTGGAGCAGATAAGAAGAGTGACCGAACCAGACCATCCAGTCAGAGTCTTCCGGCAAGGTTTTCAGGTCGGTTTTAATTGCTTGCACAGGTTTATCGGGATAAAGTCTTTCCGGTTTTGAAAACAGGAACTTCCACATGGCCCGTAAGCGCCCACCTTCCGAAGTCACTACTTCCGTGAGACGCTGATTTTGGAATGCCCCATCCCTGTACTGGGGCGAACGTTTGATTCTTTCCAGCCGTTCGCCTTTGGGCAGACGTCCGAAACTCGGCTGGTTGACAAATGCAATACCAGCCACTCCCAATACGATCAGTATACCTATAATTATTCCTGCTATCATACGCCACTTACTCTTTTTTATTAAGTTCATAAACCGAGTTCTTTGTTTTTATTGATGATACAAAAATAGAACAATCCGGCGAGGTTGTTGGTAGACGAATTACAGATATAATTACCATTATTACAGTATCTATCCGTTACTCTCCTAATTATATACGGCTAAAGAAATTTTACTTTTTTGTAGGAAACGAAAGAATATGCCAGGTCACCCCGATACTTATCAGGATCAGCAAGATTTTCACCCAAAGATATTCAATAAGGAAAAGAGAAGTAAGAATGGCAGACAGCCACATCACCGCCACCGAGATAATCTTTGAACGTAGCGGGATTGCTTTGTCTACCAGATAATTTCGGATATACGGTCCGAAATAACGGTTATCCATCGCCCGGTTATATAACTTTTCGGAACTACGGATATAAAACCAGCAGGTAAGTAACCAGAAAGGAGTAGTCGGGAGCAACGGAACAAATACGCCGACTGCTCCCAATATCAGGAAGAAAGAACCCAGTGTTATATAGATAATGCGCCTGGTTTCCTTCATTATTATTCTACTGTATAATCACCGATTTGTTTGAAACCGTTGAGGAAATCTTTTATTTCCATCCGTTTCTTTCCGGCCAGCTGCAACGTCAGGAAACGAATATAACCGTCTTCAACAGCCACATCGACATAACTCTTTGCATCCGTACAGATAGTGCCGGTTGCCAGGTCATGCGAAGCCGGACGCTTTTCCGTTTTATACACTTTCAACGCCATGCGGCTTCCGTCCGGAGCAACCAACTCTGTCCATGCAGCAGGATAAGGAGAGAGTCCGCGAACAAAATCATATATCTTCTTCAACGGCTGATTCCAGTTTATCCGGCAGGTTTCCTTAAATATTTTCGGAGCCGGGCGAAGTTCTGCCGGGTCTTTAAAAAACTCTTCCTGGGGAACGGCATCCATTTTTCCTTCCAGCAGCAAGTCCACCGTTTCCGTCACCAGGCCGGCACCCATAGTCATCAGGGCATCGTGTACGATTCCGACATCATCCGTATCGGCTATCGGCAAATGTTTCTGACGGATAATCTTGCCGGTATCTATTTCATGTGTCAGGAAGAAAGTGGTCACACCCGTTTCCGTATCGCCATTAATCACCGCCCAGTTGATGGGAGCCGCCCCACGGTACTGAGGCAGCAAAGACGCATGAAGATTGAATGTTCCGAAACGGGGCATATTCCAGACAACCTCCGGCAGCATGCGGAAGGCGACCACAATCTGCAAATCAGCCTCCAAAGCACGCAACTCAGCGAGGAATGCCTCATCTTTCAACTTCTCCGGCTGCAAGACAGGAAGGTTCTGCGACACGGCATATTCCTTCACCGGGCTTGCCTGCAAGACACTTCCGTGACGTCCGACCGGTTTGTCCGGCATCGTAATCACTCCTACTACATTATATCCGCCTTCAACTAAGGCTTTCAGGCTCTCCACCGCAAAATCGGGGGTGCCCATATATACAATCCGTAACTCTTTTTTTTCCATCTTTTAATCTCCTGAAAAGTTTTCTACCAATACTTCGCGGTATGAATTAAATATCTTCGATTTCGACATAAAGCCGACATAACGTCCTTCTTCATCCACCACGGGAAGGTTCCAAGCCTTTGTATCATCAAAAACACCCATGATTTGCTCCATCGGTGTCCCGATACATATCTTAGCCGGAGCCGACACCATGAACTTGGATACATGGAACCTGTTATATAACTCCGGACGGAACATAATGTTGCGGATATTATCCAGCAACACGATTCCCAGCAAAACGCCCTTTTCATCGACTACCGGGAATGAGTTACGTCCGCTCTTTGCAATCACCTTCACCATATCTCCCAGCGACATTTCCGGAGAAACAACCTGGAAGTCCTTTTCAATCACGCTATCCGTATTCAGCAAAGTCAGTACGGCGCGGTCTTTATGATGGGTCAGCAATTCGCCTTTCTGCGCCAGACGCATCGAATAGATACTGTGAGGCTCGAACATCAGAATCGTCAGGTACGAACTGATGGAAACAATCATCAGCGGCAGGAAAAGGTCGTATCCACCGGTAAGTTCCGCAATCAGGAACACACCGGTAAGCGGTGCATGCATGACGCCCGACATAATTCCCGCCATCCCCAACAATGCAAAATTCTTCTCAGAGATATACATGGTGAAAGGGAAATAATTGGAAGCATGCGCAAAAAGGAAACCGGAAATACAGCCCAGATACAAGCTCGGTGCAAAGATACCACCACATCCCCCGCCGGCATTGGTCGCACTCGAGGCAAACACTTTAGTCAGCAGAATCAGGAACAGGAATACCAGTATTCCCCAGTACGTATCATTCAAATCATAGAACAAACTCTTATCCATTATATGGGAGAACTGCCCGTTCAGCAACGAACCAATCGTGTCGTAACCTTCACCATACAACGGAGGGAAAAGGAAGATAAGCACACTCAGCATAACACCGCCGAGCAGGAACTTCTTCCAGTACACACCCAACTTGCGGTACATCCCTTCCACCCGGTTCATCACCCGCGTAAAATAAAGAGAAACCAATCCGCAGAAGACACCCAGCAACAACACGTATGGGATACGTTCTATCTCGAACACTTCTGTCTGCGAGAATTTAAACATCGCTTCCGTCCCCGTAAAAATATAGGAAACCGTCGCCGCCGTCACCGATGAAATCAGCAAAGGCAACACCGACGTCATCGTCAGGTCAAGCAATAAGACCTCGATCACAAAAACCAACCCGGCAATCGGCGCCTTAAAGATACCGGCAATTGCACCTGCCGCACCGCAGCCGACTAACAGCATCAACGTCTTCTGCTCCATCCGGAACAGGCGTCCGAGATTGGAACCGATGGCCGCTCCCGTCAGTACAATCGGAGCCTCCGCTCCTACCGAACCACCGAAACCGATAGTCACCGAACTGGCCACAATGGAAGTCCAGGTATTATGAGGCTTGATACGGCTTTTGCGCTGCGAAATAGCATAGAGGATTTTCGTTACCCCATGGCTGATATCGTCACGCACAATATACTTTACAAACAAACCTGCCAGCAAAATACCGATTACCGGATAAAGCAGGTACAGGTAATTCACCCCGCTCACATCAAAATTTCCGGTAAGCAAATGCTGAATCAGGTGTATCAACTGTTTCAGGATAATCGCAGACGCTGCCGTGCATATCCCGACCAGGAAACTGATTACCAGAATAAAATGCTTTTCTTTTATATGCTTGTCCCTCCACAACAGGAACCTGTAAAATAAACCTTCTTTTGCCATTTCAAATACCTTTACCTGTAAATACCGTTCTCACCGTATAAATCAAAATTGTTATATCCAGCACTAACGACATATTTTCATAATATAATATATCATACTTTAAACGCTCTATCATCTTATCGACATCATTGGCATAACCGTATTTCACCATTCCCAATGAAGTAATACCCGGTCTCACATTATGCAACAAATAATAAAAAGGAGCTTTTTTCACAATCTGGTCGATAAAATACTTCCGTTCCGGCCGTGGACCGACGATTGACATATCGCCTTTCAGTACATTCCAGAACTGCGGAAACTCGTCCAGCCGGTATTTCCTCAATATATGGCCGAACGGAGTAATCCGTTTATCCTTCTCCGATGAAAGCAGAGGGCCGTTATCTTCCGCATCCACATACATCGTCCGGAACTTATAGATATAAAAAGGTTTCCCCATATATCCAATCCGTTCCTGACGGAAAAAGACCGGTCCCGGCGAATCTTTCTTCACCCGCCAGGCTATATAAAGATACATCGGCGAAAATATCAGCAAGACCAACACAGAGACAACCTTATCCATCACAAACTTTATATTCTTTTCCACCGCCGACAGGTTATTCTCCGTCACATTCACCAGCGGAATCCCGCGGATTGTCTTTATCTTCACCTGCGACAACATACTCAACTTATCCGCCAACACCTTGATTGGCAGTTTATAATGATAAAGCGAATAAAGAATCGTAAGCAGTTTTTTGTTGTCCTCCGTTTCGGCAGCCAGTACCAGTTCATCAATTTTCTTATCTGCCACAACCGAAGCCAATCCGGATAAAGTTCCGGCAACCAGCTCTTTATCCACTTCTACCGGAGCCGCATCATCTTCGGGAATAAAACCTGAAATATGGTATCCCATCCGGTGCAAATCACCTGCAATACGGGTTGCTTTCTTCCCGGCACCGATAATGAGCACGTTCATTGCCAACTCCCGGCTTTTAATCTTCCGCAAACCGCTCTGTGTAATTACCAGGCGGGGAATATACGTCAGAAAGAACTGCAATCCGAGAAGGACGAAGAACAACTCATAATAAATATGGAAAGAGCGAGGCAAATCATTCAGCACCACAACAAAAAATATAAATACCACTCCGATTAGTGTCGTCACAAACGTAGAGAATAACTCCGTCAGTCTTGACTTACCGAATGGTTTGTTGTAGTAACCCGAAAAATAATATAATATCAGCCAAAAGAACGGAACGAACAACTGTCCCTTCACCACCTGTACATACCCCAGATAGCTGGTAAAGGAAGTAGCGCCCTCATATACTGCCAGTTCTTCATAGCGCAGCCAGTTAAATAAAAACCAGGCTACGGCTGCCGATATAAAATCCGATAATATGTATTTTGCGGCCTCTCTGCTTCTTTTCATTATTATCTGATCACCTGAATAAGACCTCCGGCACCCAATTTAATGATGTTCGACGGTTGTGCCTTGCTCATATCATCCTGGCGGTAGGAAACGATGTAATCCACACCATTTTTTATTACCTCGGACACTTCAGAGAAATTGGCCGGAGACAATTCCCCGCTCACATTGGCAGAAGTAGAGACCAACGGTTTACGGAAACGCTCACATAACTTATGGGAAAATTCTTCATTGGTAATACGGATACCTACACTACCGTCGTCAGCCAGCAGATTCTTTGCCAGGTTCTTCGCATTCGAATAAATAATAGTCAGCGGTTTGTCCGCTACTTCTATCAAATCCCAGGCAATATCCGGAATATCGTTCACGTACATATTTAATTTGGCAGAACTATCCATAAGAACCAGCATAGCCTTATTGTCTGCTCTTCTCTTTAACTCGTACACACGCTGTACGGCATCCTCGTTGGTCGCATCGCAACCGATCCCCCAGATAGTATCTGTCGGATAAAGGATTATACCCCCTTCCTGCATCACTTCGCAGGCTTTTTTAATATCTTCCGTCATTGTTTTTTAGAATATTGTGACAAATATACAGGTTTATTTTCCAACTAACGATATAAACAGAAAATAATTGTATGCCACAACCACCGCCAAGCAAATGAAAGTTTTCCACCGCCGGCTGATACCATTGAACAACCATAGGAAGTGTATCAGGTTTCACAAACTGGAAATTTTATTGTTAATATTTCGCCAGCCCCACCAAAATTCTCCATTTTAATTTCTAACTTTACGGATTCAAAAATAATAATTTGCCAATAATCCAATATGCAAATGTGCCAATCCTGGGAATCAGGATTTTATAAGGTATTATCATTAGCATATTGGCACATTAGTAATTGGCACATTATTTTTAGGGAGATAAAAAGAAAAAAACAATATATAATGATTAACAAATGGAATTTTCAAACCCCGACAGAAGAAGAATTACATAAGAGAGATGCACTGGCAGCCGAAATCGGTTTCAGCCCGGTCATCTGTCTCCTGCTTGTTCAGAGAGGGATTACGACGGCTGAAGAAGCCAGAAAGTTCTTTAAACCCAATCTGAACGATCTGCATGACCCGTTCCTGATGCCGGATATGGATAAGGCGGTGAAACGGTTGAACAGAGCCTTGGGCAATAAAGAAAAGATTCTGGTTTATGGCGACTACGATGTAGACGGCACGACTGCCGTATCGCTTGTGTATAAGTATTTAAGACCCTATTCATCGACGTTGGATTATTATATCCCCGACCGGTATGACGAAGGGTACGGTATTTCTTATAAAGGGATTGATTATGCCTCCGACAACGGAGTCACATTAATTATTTCGCTCGACTGTGGAATCAAAGCAATCGAAAAGATTGAGTATGCAAAGACAAAAGGCATTGACTTTATTATCTGTGACCATCACATGCCGGATGATACATTGCCCGATGCCGTTGCGGTGTTGGATGCTAAACGCGTTGATTCCATCTATCCGTACGAGCATCTGTCCGGTTGTGGCGTAGGCTTCAAATTCATGCAGGCTTTTGCCAAAAGCAATAACTTTCCTTTCTCCGAACTGGAGAAATTACTGGAACTGACGGCTGTCAGCATTGCTTCCGATATCGTGCCTATTACGGGAGAAAACCGTATCCTGGCTTATTACGGACTAAAGCAATTGAACAGTAATCCCAGCCTGGGACTGAAAGGTATCATCGACATCTGCGGACTTACCGGGAAAGAGATAACCATCAGCGACATCGTTTTCAAGATCGGTCCGCGCATCAATGCATCCGGACGGATGATGAACGGAAAAGAAGCAGTCGACCTGCTTCTCGCCAAAGATGTAGAATCAGCCCGCGAGAAGAGTGAAAACATCAACCAATACAATGACGAACGACGCGAACTCGATAAGAAAATAACCGACGAGGCCAACGCCATCATCGATGAATTCGCCAATATGGAAGACCGGAAAGCGATAATCGTTTACAATCCCGGCTGGCATAAAGGAGTTATCGGAATCGTTGCGTCGCGCCTGACGGAAAAATATTACCGCCCGGCTGTTGTGCTGACCAAATCATCTGAACTAATCACCGGTTCTGCCCGCTCAGTTACCGGTTTCGATATTTATAAGGCTATAGAAAACTGCCGTGACTTGCTGGAAAACTTCGGGGGACATACCTATGCCGCCGGCCTTTCTTTGAAAGAAGAAAATCTGGACGAATTTACCGAACGTTTCTTGAAGCTGGCTGCCGACGAGATTATCCCCGAACAGATGATCCCGCAAATCGACATTGACGCCGTTCTTGACCTGAAGGACATCAATACCAAGTTCATGAGCGAACTGAAAAAAATGAATCCTTTCGGACCGGACAACCAGAAACCGGTATTCTGCTCGTTGAACGTGAAAGATTACGGAACAAGCAAGCTGGTCGGCAAAGAACTGGAACATATCAAGTTGGAACTGATAGACGACAAATCGAACACGCCCATCCATGGCATCGCTTTCGGAATGCATCAGCACAGCCCGCATATTAAAGGGATGAAACCTTTTAATATCTGCTATACGATTGAAGAGAATACATATAACGGAAACACGACCTTGCAACTCATGGTTAAAGACATAAAGGTCGATGACATATGAAGGGAACCGGTGGACGTCTACCATAAGATATTAGAAAAGTATTGGGGATACCCTGCTTTTCGTCCTTTACAGGAAGATATTATTCACTCCGTTTGTGAGGGGAAAGATACACTCGGGCTAATGCCGACAGGGGGAGGTAAATCGATTACCTTCCAGGTTCCGGCTTTGGCAATGGAAGGAATATGTATTGTCGTAACCCCGCTGATCGCTCTGATGAAAGACCAGGTGGATAATCTGCGCCGGTTGGGGATAAAAGCAACTGCCGTCTATTCGGGCATGACCCGCCAGGAGATTATCGCCCAGCTGGAAAACTGTATCTTCGGTGATTATAAATTCCTGTACGTTTCGCCTGAACGGTTAGGGACCGATATATTCAAAAGCAAGCTACAGGCAATGAATGTCTGCCTGCTGGTTATCGACGAAAGCCATTGTATTTCGCAATGGGGATACGACTTCCGTCCTTCTTACCTGAGCATCGCCGATATCCGGGAAGATCTTCCCGGTGTGCCGGTTCTTGCCCTGACAGCAACAGCGACTCCGGAGGTAGTGAATGATATCCAGGAACGGCTACATTTTAGGGAAAAGAATGTATTCCGGAAAAGTTTCGTCCGTCAGAACCTGTCCTATATCGTCCGTCAGACGGAAGATAAGATAAACTCATTGATATACATTCTGGGAAAAGTTCCCGGAACGGCCATCGTTTATGTGCGCAACCGGAAACGGACAAAGGAAATTGCAGTCCTGCTTCAGCAAGCCGGCATATCGGCCGATTTCTTTCATGCCGGCCTCAACCGCGACGACAAAAACCTTCGCCAGAACCGTTGGAAGAATAACGAGTGCCGGGTAATTGTCTCGACCAATGCATTCGGGATGGGTATCGACAAACCGGACGTACGCCTGGTGGTCCACATGGATATGCCCGGATCACTGGAAGAGTATTATCAGGAAGCCGGACGCGCCGGACGGGATGAACAGAGGGCCTACGCTGTCGCTTTGTGTTCCAATATAGATTGTACAAAGTTAAAGAAACGGTTGGCCGATGAATTTCCGGACAGGGATTTTATCAGTCGGGTGTACGATGCTTTAGGTAATTATTATCAGATAGCAATGGGCTTCGGACTGGATACAGTACACGACTTCTCCCTGGTCGATTTCTGCACTGCCTATAAATTTTCGCATCTACAAGCACATCATGCCCTAAAGATACTTGAACTGGCAGGCTACATAGAATATACGGAAGAACAGGAAAATGCTTCTCGTCTGGTATTTACCGCCACACGTGACGAGCTTTACAAATACCTGCATCAGGATAAAAAGACGGACGAGGTTATACAAACGATACTCCGTTCCTACACCGGCCTGTTCTCGGATTACGTATATATTAATGAAGGGCTGATCTCTACCCGTACCGGACTGAGTCAGCAGGAGATTTATGAAGTGCTGGTCAGACTTTCCAAATACCGGATTGTCAATTACATCCCTCATAAGAAAACACCTCTCATTATCTATACCCGTACCCGGGAGGAGATTAAATATCTGTCTATCCCCCGTTCGGCCTACGAAGAGCGTAAAGAACGTTTTGAAAGCCGTATCAACCGGGTCATGGAATACATCAACGAAAACCGGATATGCCGGAGCCGGATGCTGATCTCTTACTTCGGTGAAAAAGGGACTTCCGATTGCGGTTGTTGCGATGTATGTCTGGCAAAAAACGATTCAGGCCTGAACAACCATACGTTCAATGCCATCCGTGACGCATTGCAGGAGGCTTTGACCGACGGTCCGCAGGAGGCTAAGAAACTGACGGAGAATCTACCTTTTCCCGCCGACAAGATCATCACCGTAATCCGCTACCTGGCCGATCACGATGAACATTTTTCGCTGGAAGATGGAATAATAAGCCTTACAAAAATGAACACTATGTCCGATAACGAACAGTAAAAAGTATGTCCATAGACTGAACAACAGGCATTTACCTTTATGGCACAGACTTTGTTATTATAGATTCCAAACAATAATAACAAAGTCTTTTATGTATAAGGTCTATCTCAGGCAGGCTATGCAGATGCTGAGACAAAACAAGTTCTTTAGCATCATTTATATAACCGGTACCGGTCTGGCCATTACGATGGTCATGGTACTGGCTATCTTATATTATTTCCGGACTGGAAATATCGCTCCGGAAACCAACCGTGACCGGATGCTGGTCATACAGCACGGAAAAATTCTAAACAAAGTGGAAGGTCAGGGAAACGGAAGTAGCCGGCTTTCTTATCCGACCATCAAAGAATGCTTTTATTCAATGCAGACTCCGGAGGCTGTCACTGCCATCCTCCCGATCGGAGAACAAACCGAATTTATACAAACCCCGGGGAGTGATGAAGTATACAACGGACTTGTCATGGGTACAGATGTTACATTCTGGAAAATATTCCAGTTCAGATTCCTTGCCGGAAAACCTTATACGGAAGAAGAGTTTACCTCCGGAATCAGAAAAGCTGTCGTGAGCGAATCACTGGCACGCAGGCTGTTCAATACATCGGATGCAACAGGTAAAACATTTCTGCTGAACTTTGAAGAGTACCAGGTCTCCGGCGTTGTGGAAGATGTACCTTCCATAGCACAATTCTGTTACGCTGAAATGTGGATACCTTTCACCAACCGTCCTTCACAGATACAGGGAAGTAAATGGTGTGATTTTATCTTAGGTCATATGCAGCTTTATATCCTGGCAAAGAAATCGGGCGACTTTGACGCAATCCGCCGGGAAGCCGAAGAAAATTGTCGGCGTTATAGTGCAAATATTCCACAATATAATTTTGTACTAAACGAACAGCCTGACACCGTTCTACGTGCCTGGTTACGCACAAATTCCTTCTCCAGTCCGGAATTCATGAAAGTCTTTATACAAATCTTTTCAGTAGTACTCCTTCTGTTGTTGGTTCCTTCCATCAATCTGACGGGAATGACTGCATCACGCATGAAAAAACGCATGGAAGAATTAGGTATCCGTAAAGCGTTCGGGGCCCAGAACAGAACATTGCTTTTGCAGATATTATATGAAAACCTGCTGCTCACATTATTAGGCGGACTGATCGGATTATTGATCTCCTACGGATTGATATTTATACTGAAAGGATGGTTGCTGGGTAATTACGACTGGGACGGCAGTTCGCTCACCGCCTCTATCGATCTTTCTCCCGGCATGCTGATCAACCCCGCAATTTTCGGATATACGCTGATCTTCTGCCTGGTTTTAAATCTGATGTCCGCTCTCGTTCCTGCCTGGCGTGCACTCAGACGTCCCATTGTCGATGCTTTAAACGATAAATAACTAGAATCATGATACATCATCTTTTAAATCTTTTATGGAAACAACGCCGGCAAAATGCCTGGATTGCCGCTGAATTATTCCTGGTATTCATTTTATTATGGTATATTATGGACTACTTCATAACGATCGGATATGCAAATTCAATCAATAGCGCTTACGACATAAAAGACACTTACCAAGTACGGCTCACAACTGTGCCGCAAAGTAGTCCCAACTATATTCACCATGAAAACACGGAAGAGGCAGGTAGCCTATACCTATCTATTTTAGAACGTATCCGACAATATCCACAAGTAGAAGAAGTTTGCCTGACACAGAATAGTAGTCCTTATAACCCCAGTTATATGGATAACCAAATGGGAAAAGACAGTTCGAAAATAGTGCAGTTCCAATATTTACCGGTTACTCCTTCCTACTTCGATGTATTCAGAGTCCGCCCCTTGAACGAAGAAGACCGATCTTCTTTAAAAGATGCTTTGACCGAAAAGAACATTGTCATTTCCCGTAAACTGGCTGAAGAACTTTTCCCCGGAGAACAGGCTAAAGGACGTTCTATTTACATGAAGAATGACAATTCTTTTCGGATAGGAGGTGTTTGCGGGATATTAAAACGTGACGATTACAGCCGGGAAGAAAGAGCGGCTTACTTTCTGTTGCCTACTTCCTATTTCAAGGAATGGAATGAGCAACAACTCGCCTGGTCGTTAGAAATCAGTATACGGGTAAAACCCGGGCTCAACAAACAAAAATTCATAGAAGATTTCCAACGGGATATAAGGGAACAGATAAATGTCGGTAATTTCATACTTTCCAGAGTCGACTCTTACGACGACCTGAGAAACAGACTTTATCTGACAAACGGAGTGACAGATGCCATCCGTTACCGGATAGCCTTTATGGCATTCCTGATCTTCAATATATTCTTGGGAATCATCGGCACTTTCTGGTTCCGTAATGAGTACAGGAAATCTGAAATCGGCCTCCGCCTGGCTGTTGGCTCCACATGCCGCCAGATATTGCAAATGATGATCGGAGAAGGCTGGCTGTTATTAAGCCTGGTGGCTATCCCTGCCGCTATCATCTGCATCAATATTGCGAAAATGGAATTGATTGACACGAATGTTATGCCGGTCACTTTCTTCCGCGTCTTTGCCGGTTTGATATCGACTTATCTGCTCATGGCATTCTTTATCACACTGGGAGCCTGGTATCCGGCTTACCTCTCATCTAAAATTGCTCCGGCAGATACATTACGAGCTGAATAAACCTATTTTTCCTTCATAGAAGGATAGATAAAAAATCAAGGCTGCTCCGGTAAAAACCAGATGCAGCCTTGATTTCTTAATTGCTTTTCTTTCAAAAGAAAATAATATCTATTTATTTCTTTTCCTTATAATCCTTCCGGTAACTACTTTGTGTCTCAGTCGGGAAATCTTTGGGCACTTTCTGAGTTACCTTTCCGGTTGCTGCCCATTCTGCACCGCGCAGCAACAAGACCTGGAAGCCTGTACACTGCATAGCTGTATTATCTTCAACAGTAGCACCGGCATGTCCGAGCATGGTATGGAAGATACGGGCATTTCCGTAATCGACGGTAAAGATCAGCGGTTCTTCACGTCCTGAACCTCCAGTCTCTTTATCCGAATAAGCCGTATAAAGCAAGTCTCCGATATTACCCGGACCACGCATACGGTCGTATAGTTCATCCTGGGTGTGACGCCATTTCAATGGCAATCCTTTTACGATGGGGTGAACTTTATCGCGCCCGTTCAACACATATTCATGCTGTTTTCCATGCGAACCGCCCGGACCGGCAGAACTATCCTTGATTAGTTTGCCATCCTGCCAGTACACATAAGGACCGGAGTTTTCATTTCGTCCTTCCCATCCTCCCAGGGCACATATCTTATTAAATTCCGGCCACTTGGAGAAAGCGTTATCTGCCGCATGATAAACGATCACTCCCCCGCCATTTTGCACAAACTCCAGAAAACGCTTATTTGTTTCTTCCGGCCATGAATCACCGTTATAATCCAACACAACTAATTCATACGGAGCAAAATCAAGCACAAAACCGGACATATCCTGTCCTTGTGAAGGAGACACAGCGAAATCTACGGAGAAACGACCGGAGTTTTCCAGTATTTGCTTTAAGACAACATGGCTAACTTGCCAGTTATGATTGTTTTGCCCGGTAATCAACAACGTCTTGATAGGTTTGCGTGCGGATACCGAACATACACAGAAAAGGGAGAGCAACACAACCAATAGCTTTCCAAAAAATAAATGTTTCATGGTATAAATATGGTTTAAAGATTTGTTTCCACAAATATAGTAATTATTGTATAAATGCCAATAAGTAAGCAACTACCGGTACTAATATATTTATTACTTGAATTTAATAATCCTGATTACCGGATTATCGTCTTCGACAAGTGTCTTTGCAATCTTCATACCATTCCCGACCAAACGTTTTCCATGATAAGCCTCTATAACCGTTGATGCCTGAATCATTTCAGCGACCATATTCCGTGCGATATCAGGCGATGCATCCGGCGACCATCTTCCCTGACTCCAAGCCCTTGTATCATATTCTGTATCCAAAATCGGCGTCTTCTTTATTTCACCGGTTTTAAATTCATACATAAACGTTGGGATCGGTCCGCCTTTCAGTGATTTAAAATCCAATAAAAGCGTACCCATCAACATGAACTTATCAGTTGTTACTAAAGGTATCCATATATTCCGAGGTTCAGGAGCATGAGTCGATGGCTTGCGGGTTAATAAGGGTATTAATCCCTTATCCGGGGATAACCGAAACAATGTGTCGGATGAAATATCCGCAATCATTAGATCCGGACCGTAATGCATATTTTGTGAATAATAAATTCCAAAAGGTCTCCACATATTACCCTCCAATGATTGAGCTATTTTGTTTGTATATCTTTTTTCAAAATGAATGTCTAATACAGAAAGCTGGCTACCATCTTTTTTGGAGACAAGACGGTAAGGGGACTTTTTAGTCTTACTTTCACGACCAGGTTCAATTATTACACCTTCATAGATAAGTAGAGATTCATCGTCAAAATTGAAAATACTCATTTCATTATCAAATGTATTTATTTTCAATGTCCGTTTGTAGTCTCCCTTCAGAGAATAAACCTGAATGAATTGGGAACACACATAGATTTCTTCCTTCTTCTCATCTAAAATTGTACCGACATTAATCCATGTATATTCCCGCCCGCTCTGTCCTTTGTGATTGAAATGTGAATAGAGCTTTCCTGTTTTACGATCGAAAACAAATATATCACCCAATCGGGATTCATGGATAAGAATATATTTATCGGTAACAGCTGAAAGTACCGACGATCCACCCAACAAAATATCATCCGTTGTCTCCAAAGGCACATACTCTATTTCCGCCATATCCTGAAGGCGCAACTTCTTCTGAGGATAGTTTTTTGAGAAATCAAATACCGGTAAGTCGCCTGTCTTCGATTGGGAGCTTACGACCTGGCTTCCCATTATTAAAAGGGATACCAGTAAGATGAGATTGTTTATTTTCATGCTATTTTATTTATAGGACAATGAATCTCTTAAGCTGTAGCTAACACGGTGGCAAGGTATTAAGAATATATTGAATGAACAAGTAAAGAACAGTCTAAAAGATGGATGTGTGAAATATAGAATATCAATAAGTAAGAATCAAAGCGTTGAATTAATAAAGTTTTGCTTACATTTGTTCTTCTATTAGTCTTTAAATAAAAAGAAATCGTGAAAAGAATCGTTATCATCGGGGCGACTTCCGGCATCGGTTACGAAGTGGCAAAGATATATCGTCAACTGGGTTGGCGTGTTGGAGTGGCAGGACGCCGGCTGGAACGGCTGGAAGCATTCAGGGAACAGGCTCCCGAGCAGACAGAGATACAACAGCTCGACGTGACTGAGGTGGAAGCGGTAGACAAGCTCCACCTGCTAATCGATAAGCTGGGAGGCATGGACCTGTTCCTGCTCAGTACCGGTGTCGGCAATCAGAACCGGACTTTGAATCCGGACATTGAACTGGCTACCGTCAATACCAATGCAATCGGTTTCACCCGCATGGTCACTGCCGCTTACCATTATTTCAAGGAACAGGGATGCGGACACCTGGCCGTCATCAGTTCCATTGCCGGAACCAAAGGCTTGGGAGTGGCACCCTCCTATTCCGCCACCAAACGTTTCCAGAATACTTATATCGACGCACTGGCACAGTTGGCCAGGATGGAAAAGCTACCGATAACTTTTACCGATATACGTCCGGGGTTCGTGAAAACGGCTTTGCTAAAAAATGATAACTATCCGCTGCTGATGCGTCCGGAACGGGTAGCACAACGGATTGTAAGGGCTTTGAAACGAAAGAAACGGACAGTCATTATCGACTGGCGGTATGTCACACTGGTATTCTTCTGGAAGCTGATTCCCGATTACATCTGGGAACGATTGTCCATTCATAACTGAATTTGTATATTTTTCCTGTAATCCCTACCTTTGCGGCCGATTATTGAAATACTGTGAGGCTGCATCGGGTTCGCTATGACAAAAGAGGCTTTTGACGCAGCCACACCTAAACAAACAGAAGAATGGGATTATTTATAAAGAAACCGTTAGGCGCTTTACAGGCGGAGGCTAACGAGTCGGGTAGTAAAACGCTGAAACGGGTATTAGGCCCCTGGAGTCTGGTCGCACTGGGTGTAGGGGTTATCATCGGTGCCGGATTATTCTCTATCACCGGAACCGTTGCTGCCGGATATACCGGTCCTGCCATTACCTTATCATTTGCCATTGCTGCATTAGGCTGTTGTTTTGCCGGATTATGCTATGCCGAATTTGCATCCATGATACCGGTTGCCGGAAGTGCCTATACCTATTCATATGCTACGATGGGAGAACTGATTGCCTGGATTATCGGCTGGGATTTGGTACTTGAATATACCGTAGCCGCAACAACAGTCAGTATCAGTTGGAGCCGGTATCTGGTCGTATTCCTCGAAGGGTTGGGTATCCATCTGCCACATACGTTGACAGCATGTCCCTGGGACGGAGGGATAGTCAATATACCCGCTTTTCTTATTGTCGTACTGATGAGTATTTTCCTGATACGGGGGACGGAAGGGAGTTCGATTTTCAACGGGATAATTGTCTTCCTCAAAGTTTCGGTCGTATTGGTATTTGTCGCTTTAGGATGGAAATATATCAATACGGAGAATTATGTTCCTTATATTCCGGCGAATACCGGGACGTTAGGTGAATACGGTTTCTCCGGTGTGCTTCGCGGGGCAGCAATCGTTTTCTTCGCTTTCCTTGGATTCGATGCCGTATCGACTGCCGCACAGGAAGCTAAAAACCCGAAACGGGATATGCCGATCGGGATTCTTGTTTCCCTGCTGGTTTGTACTATCCTTTATATGCTTTTCGCCCATGTGATGACCGGAGTGGCACATTACAGCCAGTTCAACGGACAGGAAGGGATTGCACCTGTTGCCGTAGCTATTTCACATATGGGACATGCGGATGCCGCCGGGGTCATCCAACCGGATTATCCCTGGCTGAATAAGGCAATCGTACTGGCTATCCTGTTTGGTTACTGTTCAGTGATTATGGTTACGTTGCTCGGACAAAGCCGCGTATTCCTGAGCATGAGCCGCGACGGGTTATTGCCTCCGTTCTTTTCGCATATCAATGAGAAATTCCGAACTCCGGCACGCAGCAACCTGCTTTTCATGTTGCTGGTCGGATTGCTGGCGGCCTTCGTACCTGCCCGGGTAGCCGGGGAGATGACGAGTATAGGGACTTTGTTTGCCTTTACACTGGTTTGTGCAGGCGTATTAGTGGTAAGGAAAACGATGCCGGACGTGCAACGTGCTTTTAAAACGCCGTTCGTTCCGCTTGTACCGGTTCTCGGAATCGTGACTTGTCTCTGCATGATGCTTTTCCTTCCGGCCGACACATGGATTCGTTTAATACTTTGGATGCTGATCGGACTGGATATTTATGCCTGTTACGGTATCAAACATAGTAAACTGGAATATATGCAACAACATCGCAAAGGGCAGCTTTCGCTGAACATGATAGGTATCGCCCTCTCCGTCCTCTGCGTTATCACCGGGTTGTGGCACCAGCAAACAGTGGGTTGGGATGAAAGCAAGGTTTTGCTAATCATCTCTTTTGTATTCGCATTCACACACCTGCCCTTTTATATGGTACGGATTTGGAAGAATACGACACAAGCATAATGCCAATATGGTCATGAGGATAGACAGGTTCAATTATTATCAGATTCGAGTCATAGCATTTGTTTCTATATGGCACGCAGATGACGCAGATTGGACCATATAGAAACTTTATACACTCTTTTCAAATTATTGCTTTCAGCTTTCAGTTGCCGGGAGAGAATATTTTTCAATATATACGGCTGAAGGGATAGAATTGTAAAAAAATGTATACGGAAATTCCGGATAAAGTAACTTCCGGCAAAACATAGGACTTTTGTCTTCAAAGCATATATGTTTTGTCTTCAAAAGTCCTGACTTAACATTTCAAAACACCTATGCTTTTTGGAGCGGATAACTACCCGCAGACAAACAAATAACTATCGGTTGGCAAACGGGTGCCTATCTGTCGGGATCAAAATCTGGAATGTGGCACCCTTCAGTTGGATTCCTTATTTTTCAAGGATTATATATTCCTGAAGCCTGAAGGATAAAGTTTGAATAGTGTCACTACCGGATAAGAAATCATTGTTTTCTAGTAAAAGTCAACCGTTTATTCATCGTGAAATTGACGGCGCCATATACGAATAACCCCAGGAACTGCGCCAGGTATTCATTCATATCACCTATCTCAACCATCAACAGCAGGGAGAGAAACTGTAAACCGTAAGCACAACCGAAAGCGACAAGGAAAAGAGGCACCTCACGTTCAAACTTCCCATTCCGGGAGGAGAATATCCAGTATTTGCTCCAAAAAAAGTTATTAACCAACGCAGCAACATAACCGGCAATGTTCGACCAAAGGTAATTACACCCGACCCCCTTCATCAACACCCAAATAACCAGGGCGGTAATAAGAGCATTCAGGGTCCCCACTATGATAAAACGGAATATCCGTACTGATTCTTTCATATCAATCTCCCACAAACTTATCCTGCCTAATCCTTCGACTCGCGTTCCCTGGCTGTGTATAATCCATAACTCTTAATGGAAAAGGCAGCGGCTATTTTAGGCATCTTTTGTTCACTTTATTTATTTTCCAACGACAAATATACGGGATTTTCAAAAGAACAGTACTCAATCCGCCGGATTATTCTTCATAAAAAACTTCTCAAAGAACGCATCCCGATAACTATTCCCTATCGATATTTCATACTTTCCAATAAAGACATCATTGTTGTCAAACGAGGCTATATGATTGGAGTTCACGATATAAGACTTGTTCGTTCGCAGAAAAACATCTTTCGGAAGCATCTCATGAATCGACTTCAGATTCATCTTCGTCACAATCCGCTGTTCGGGAGTCTGTATCACGACATAATCCTTCAACCCCTCGATGAAAAGGATATTTTCCAGCTGTATCCTGAAATAGCGCCGTTCCGCTTTCACAAAGATATGATTGGCGGAAACAGACTCCACCCGGTTCTTGCTGTTGTCGGTTTTCAGCAGGGAATGATAGGTATGTGCTTTCTGTACCGCCCGTTTGAAACGTTCGATTTCAATCGGTTTCACCAGATAATCTATCGCATCCACCTCATAGCTATCGAGGGCATACTCCGCATAAGCCGTCACAAAGATGACAAGCGTATCCGACGGAATCATCCGGGCAAACTCCAGTCCGTTCACCCCCGGCATCTTGATATCCAGAAACACCAGGTCCACCGGACTCGCCTGCATAAACTTCCCGGCAGACACGGCATCTCCGAAACTTCCGCACAAAGACAACACCGGCGTATCCTGTATCAACAACTGGATTGCCTTACGACCTAGCGGTTCATCATCTACAATGATACAATTCATACTAATCAGTTTTTTAGTTTTAAACGAAGATTGACCGTATATGTTATATCCGTCTCATTTATTTGCAAAGAACAATCCGTATCATACAGAAGTTGCAGGCGGCGGCTGATATTGGCAAGACCTATCCCCCCGTCGACAGGCTTCTCTTTCTGTTCGGCCGGCTTCGAATTGATACAGATAAAGATAAGCTGCTCCTCTTCCGTTTTGAAATAGAGGTGCACATACGACAGTTTCCTGTTATCGTTATTATGTTTCACGGCATTCTCCACAAAAGGGATGAACAATAAAGGCGGAACGGTTATATGCGCTGTTTCCCCTTCCGTAGAGATAATGAAATCGAAATTATCACGCCGTATCTTCTCCATATTGAGATAATCGGTCAGGAAACGGATATCGTCCGCCAGATAAACCGTTTCGGAAGTACTGTCTTTCAGTTGATACTTCAACAGGTCTTTCAACTTGGACAGGACATGAACCGCCTCCACCGGATTCTCCCTAATCAACACATTCGCGTTATTCAGCATATTGAACAGGAAATGCGGGTTTATCTGATTCTTCAACTGTTCCAGTTCCGACTGCATCGTCGCATTCTCCAGTTCATCGATGCGCTGGCCGTATTTCACGTAATCCTGGAAAACAATCACCGCCGATGCACCCGCAATAATCAAGCTCAACTGGATGATGGAAGAGATAAAAAAGAAGGCTGCCAGCCAAAACTGATACAATTTATACTCTCTTTCGATATCTTCCTGCCGCAGCAGATAAGAAAATAAAAGAGCCACAGCGATAACCAAAAACACGGAGATAACATACTTCCCCAGCTTATTCTTCAGCAGTAAACGCGGGGTCAATATAAATACGCTCAAATAAATAGGTATAAGTAGTATCAAACTCTGTGCAATACTACTTCTTATCAAATACTCCTTCCCCTCTATCAAATCCAGATAAAAATTCACGGATATGATCAGCATACTGAGAAAGAACAGCAGGAAATGCCTGAAAACCCTGTAACGGGAATCAATCAGCAAACGCAGCAGAAAACCGGATGCATTTATCATAACCTGATACATAAATTCGTTTTACAAAGGGCCCCGTCATCCACCGCCTCCAACTTATAAGAGTCTTTGAACAGCAAATCGAGGCGGTGCTTCACATCTTCCAGACCTTCGTTATGCTCTTTCTGCCCGTCCGGCAGTCCCGGAGCAAAACAGATACAGGAGAAAAACAACTCCCGCTCCCCTGCCCGGAAACAGAAATGAATATCCATCCGGGACTCTTCCGACGACAGCTGCTTTATATAATGAATGGCAAAAGGAATAAACAATAAAGGCGGCACCAGTTTACGGCTGATCTCCCCCTCCTTCGTCACGGTAAAGCTCAGGTTCGCATACTTCATCCTGGTCAGTTCCAGGAAACGCTCGATAAACGATATCTCGGAAATAAGCAGCACCTTCTCCCGCTTCCCGTCGTACAACTGGTAGCGGAGCAGCCTGCTCAACTCCATCAACACCTTCGATGCCTGTTCGGGGTTATCGAAGGTCTGTCTACCTGCCTCATCGAGCATATTAAAAAGGAACTCCGGGTTTATCTGGTCTTTCAGAGATTCCAGTTCAGTTTTCAGGTTCACCTTCTCCAGTTCGTTCTTCCGCTGGTAGAATCCCATCCAATGACGAAGCAGGATGGTGATGGAAGTGCCGGCAATCAGCAACCCGTACAGGAAAAAGTTACTTACAATCTCAATTGCCATTATCCGGTTCTTATAGAAAAAGGAATAATACCCCGGCTCCTGCCCGGAATACCGGTTCAGCCAGTAATCGCTCCCGAAAGAGACTACAATCATAACCAGAATAAGCAGGGACACGATAATGATATACAACACATACCGGTTTTTCAACAGCAATCCGGGCAACAGGACATACATGTGCAGATAAATCCCTCCGAGATAAAACGCCAGCAACAGCAGGCTAACATACCCAATCATACCGCCCACCTCATCCAGAAAACCGGCGCAAGTCAGATAAGGCATATTGAACGCCACAAAAGTAAAGAACAGTACCAGCAGCAAATGCCTCCCGAACCTGTACTTCGGAGCTATCAGAAAATCAATCAAAAAGCTGTTATAGGTTCCTTCCGACTTCGGCATAATAGGGGTTTAATTATTTCACAAATAAAGAACAAAGATACACATATCCTCCACTCAAAAGCCATATTTGATGGCTATACTCGTATAAAAAGCAGGGGAGAAATGCGGGTCACACTCCCTGTCCATCGACTTGAACATCGCTTTCAGCGTGCGGTCATCATAAAAGGCCGCCCGGTAAGCGGACAAGCCAACCGTTATCGAAACGGACAGCGACTTCGTGATAGTCAGTTCCGGTTGCAACCCGGTCGTAATATACTGCTGGGTGAATATCTTATCCTTGCCGTCATGCTCCACGAAAGCAAGCATACCGTTCATCGAACTGACCAGCTTCAGCCGAAGCAATTTATGCAACTGCATCCCGCCCGATATCTCCACTCCGTCCATCATCGAGACATTCACCATATAACGCCCCTCTAGCCGCCAGTCCACAAAAAGAGCCGGAAAAACCATCGGATAACCGAAACTGGTATTCAGCGCAACTCCCATCCCCAAATCCAGATTATCGCGCAGATGCCAGATAGCCGCCGCCATCCCCACCCCCATCACATGGTCCCAACGGGCATAGGCAAGGCTGCCGGTATTCATAAAAAGCCCCACCCCGGCACTTGCCAGAAGCGACCACCTCTTACTCAACGGACGGATATACGAAACAGCCAGCTGCACATTGAAGATTTGCGACTCCATATACTCCGACAAGTCCTTGTTATCCATCGAAGCATAGGAAGCGCCCAGACCGACCATCCAGGCCGTCGGGTGGTTGTTTTCGTCCATTTTCATGGATACGGGAATATTCACACCTCCCTGAATCACCTTCATATCCCCTTTGCCGCCCACCTTTTTGTTATCGGCATCCCGGAATCCGGACGAACCGATATATTCAGTCTTCAGCCAGACCTGTGCGCTTGTTTCCTGACATATAAAAACTCCCCCCAACATCAACCACAACCATACTGTTTTCATATCATGCTTCTTTTTATTATTGAACTTGAAGCAAAACTAGACAAACAGCCGATGCCCGGATATTTTAGTAGACGAAGCAGCAGTAATAATAGACCAAACGGGGTTTCAGGTATATTTCCCGGTAAACCAGTCCTTGAACTCCCCAACCCGCGCCTTGCTTACCAGGATTTTCTCTTGCACAGGGACTTTCAGGTTCACAGACAGGCGTCCGTTAAACCAGAGGTCGATGTCGGATACGGCTTTCCGGGAGATAAGATACTGGCGGTTCACACGGAAGAAAATATCCGGGTTCAGGCAGTCGGACAACTCATCGAGCGTCTGCGTAAAAGTATATTCCCGCCCATCGGTAACGACCGCTTTCACAAGCCCGTCGTTGATATAGAAAAACAAAATCATATCTACCGATAGCGGAAGCAGCTTGTCCCCCTTTACCGGAACCAGGAAATGCGTCTTGTAGCTTTCCTGCCGTTTCAGCACATGAACCAGGCGGCTATAATCAAATTCCTTTGAAGGCACCTCCGAACGCAGTTGTTCCAGTTTGCCAATCGCCTTCCGTATGTCGCTCCCGCCAATCGGCTTGAGCAGATAATCGATGCTGTTCACTTTGAAGGCACGCAGGGCATACTCATCGTAGGCCGTCGTGAAAATGATCGGACAGGAGATATCCACATGTTCAAAAATCTCGAAGGCGGAGCCGTCCGCCAAATGAATATCGAGGAATATCAGGTCGGGCATCGCATTGGCACAGAACCAGTCTATACTTTCTGCAATACTATCCAATACGGCCACAACCCCGATATGCGGGGCCGCCTCCGAAAGCAGAGCCGTCAGATTGCGGACGGCCGCTTTTTCATCTTCTATGATAAGTGCATTCATATCAATGGAATAGTTACGATAAATGTATTGTTCTCTTCGCGCACCTCGATTTCTTCCTTAAAGAGCAGGTTGTAACGTTTCGCCAGGTTTGCCAGACCGATTTGTAAGCCTCCGCTGGCTGTAAGCTTACGCTGGACGGGATTGCTGACCGTCAGCCGGTTTCCTTCGGTAAAGACCCGGATTACCAATGGATGACGATTGCTAATCTCATTATGCTTGACGGCGTTTTCAATCAGCAGCTGGACGGACATAGGGGGAAGCTGGCACGCCCCGGCGGCTTCGTCTATCCGGATATCAAACTCCAGGTTATCTTCATAGCGCATCTTCAGCAAAAAGATATAGGCGGAGACAAACTCCATCTCCTCCCGTAAGGTGACGCTTTGGGATTCATTCTCCTGCAAGGTGTAACGAAGCACCCGCGACAGTTCCTGCAAATAATCCTGTGCCTTATCGGGCGTTTCGCGGATTAGCGAGCGCAGGGTATTCAGCGAGTTGAACAGCATATGCGGGTTCAGTTGGTTCTTCAGGGCTTCGTACTGGTTCACCAGGTTCTCCGTGCGTAGCTGCTGGTTCTCGACCAACACCTGCTGGCTTTTGCGAAGCAGGTGAATCATATAACAACTACCCGTCACGATACAGGTAATGATAAAATCGCGCAACGGATGCAGGTAATGGTGCACCATCGCATCAATCGCCGGAATGTCGAAATGATGGTGAAGGAAGACGAAAACCTTCCCCAGCAGATTGCTCATCAACCAGGTCAGGACGAAAGACAGCACCATCTTTCCCCACGTGATACGTGCCGCCGGACGGTTGAACCGGAAGAGGAACGTATTCAGGGCAAAGAGAATCAGCAGCGAAATAAAAGTAAAAAACACTTCATTGGCAACATCGGCCATCCGCATTCCGGGGAAAAGATTGTTCTCCCCGGAATGGTCGAACAGGGATATCAGTTCCGGGAAATGGGTCAGGAACGCCACCACCACGGAAATGACGACAACAGCCAATACATATTTATCTATATTTACTTTCATATTGCAAATATACTTATTTCTTTTCTACACGCGCCGTCACATACATGCCGGGACGAAAACGTTCGTGGTTTCCTTTCACCCGTGCATAGATTTCGAGGGAGCGGTTTACGGCATCGACCTCCTGGCCGACAGACAGCAGTGTAGCATCGAACGTCTGCTTTCCCATGCCGTTCACGCGGAACTGGATGCGGCTGCCCGGGGTAAGGTCATCGAGGTCTTTCTCGTAAGCGGTCAGGCAAAGGAGGGTTTCGCCTTTGTCGATTACCTCGCAGACAGGTTCGCCGGCATTGATATATTTACCCAGGTTCAAGGTCATTCCGGTCACGTAACCGTTCAGCGGGGATTTTACTTCCAGGTAAGGACGGATACCGTCTTTGAGCAGGTCGCCGGGCATAACTCCGAGTATCGTAAGTTGTGCAGCGGCAGCTTCCAGGCGGCTTTTCATCGAAAGGTAATCGGCTTTGCTCTGCTGGAAACGTTTCTGGGAGGCTGCTTCCTGCGAACTCAGACGCTCCTGGCGGTGGTATTCGGCTTCGAGATATTCCGTTTGGGCATGAGCCTCCAGGTAACTTTGCTGCAACAGGATGAAATCTGGGTTTTCGAGGGTGGCGAGAACGGTACCTTTCTTTACATAATCGCCCGGAAGCAGGGGCGTTGAATGGACGGTCCCTCCCATCGTCAAGGTGACAGTGGCATGGCGTTGGGGAGGCACAATCATGGTTCCGTTGAAGGAAGAATGATTCGGCATAGCGGTCGCCGAAGTGACGGCGTCGACACGGATAGTATCGGCGGCAACCACTGCCGGTTCGACAGGAGGTGCAACCGGTTCCGGGGTCTGTTCTTTTTCGGTTGTCGTATTGCAGGCTGTCAATAACACGACTGCGGCAGATATTAATATCGTTTTCATTTCGTATATCTTTATTGTATTAGTTATTATTTTTTCTGAAACTGTATCTGAATGTAATTTCATCAACGCGTATAAAGCTCCAATTCCAGTGCAGAGATATTATAATTATAGACCGCTTCAATATATCCTCTCCTAATCTCGCGGGCACTGTTCAGGCTTTGGACGAACTGCATAATATCCGTTTCGCTCTCCTTGAATTGTATTTGCGCACTCTTCAGCAGGGCATCCGCTTCCGGGAGCGCACCGGTCGTATAATAACGGATATTTTCTCCCTGTTGGCGGAGCATGGCTTGCAACTCATCGACCTTGTTGTTCAGCTGGCGGGCACTCGCTTCCGCTTCCGTCCGGGCAATACCGGCATCTATCCTCGCCTGCTTCGAACGGCTTTGCTGCGGGAAGAACAAAAGCGGGAAGGAAACACCGACCATCCACGAATTCAACCCGTTCAGCGGTGAAATCTTCTGGCGGATATAACCGACCGAAAGTTCGGGGAAGAAACGGCTACGCTCCACGTCCAACAGTGCCTTCTTCTCGTCTGCCAGGCTCCGGAAATAATTCAGATGCGCTTCCGACGGCGCCGCCTCTCCGGTCACACCCGGAAGCAACGCCAGCGTACTGTCGGCCGGAACAACCGGACTGTCGGCATAACACACCCAGGTGAAACGGCGGACTGCCAGTTGAAGCTCTTCTTCCGCCTGCATCAGCCGGGTACGCAGGTCGGCAGCCAGCGTCGTTGCCATATTCCGCTCCAGCAAAGTGATATCGCCCTGCTCGTAACGGAGTTTTCCCGCCTCCTGCAAACGAACTGCCAGTTCGCTCTCTTCGCGGTAAAGGGAACAAAGGTTTGCCGCATACTGATAATAAGCCCAGGCACGTTTCACCTCCGCCGTTATCTCTTTGCGTACCATGTCGCGATAATATTCGCCCGTTGCCACCTGCTTGCTGACCAGGGCGTTTTTATAGAAAGGAGTCAAAAGGTTGCCCAACGACTGGGTGACTTCCAGCTGGTTGTCACTGCGTATCTCACCATTGATTTGCCCCCAGGAATAGGAGAAGGAAGTCGCTCCCGGGTCCCAGGCCTCTCCCCTAGCAGCCCGCGAACGGTCTATCGCCGCCGAGGCCGTCTTCAAACGGGGATGGTTCTTCATGGCAAGGGCAAGAGCCTCGTCCAGCGTAACGGTTGCCGGGACTGCGTCGGGAACTGCTACCCCCTCCGCCCATACCGCCGGTGACAGGACAGCCAGCAGCAGAACCAGGGTGGCAACCTTCGTCCCCCTCCTTTTCCTGAACTTCTTCCACATCAGCGGAAACGAATTAACCATCCGGTAGAAGACCGGAATAATCAGCAGAGTAAGGACGGTCGAAACAATCAACCCGCCAATCACGACAGTCGCCAGCGGACGTTGCACCTCCGCACCTGCCGATCTGGCAATCGCCATCGGGACAAATCCCAGCGAAGCCACCAGCCCCGTCAGGAATACCGGGCGCAACAAATGCGGGCATCCCCGGGCAATAATCCGGTTCGTACTCATTGTATATCTGTTTCTTTTACGTAAGTCATTGAAATGATTAATCATCAGGATACCATTCAGCACCGCCACCCCGAACAGGGCTATAAAGCCGACCCCGGCAGAAATACTGAAAGGCAACCCACGCAGCCAAAGCGCCACAATCCCCCCTATCAGCGACAAGGGCACGGTCGAAAAGACCACCAACGTATAAGTCACACTCTTGAAAGCGAAGAACAGCAGCAGCAAAATCAGCGCCAGCGCAACAGGAATCACGACCAACAAGGTATTGATGGCATTTTGCAGGTTCTCAAACTGCCCGCCGTATTCGAAATAATAACCGGGCTTCAGCTTGATATTCTTCTCCAGCGTGTCCTGTATCTGCGAAACGACCTGCTGTATATCGGCATCGCGCACATTCACCCCAATTACGATACGACGTTTGGTCGCATCCCTGTTAATCTGCAAAGGGCCGTTCACCAGCTCGATACTCGCCACCTCGCTGACGGGTATCTGGATACCCTCCGCCGTGCGGACAAACAACTTGTCGAGGTTAAGGTCCGATACTTTATCGTTATCCAGCCGCAACACAAGGTCGAAGCGGCGTTCGTTCTCAAAAATCACGCCAGCCGCCTCCCCGGCATAGGCCGTGCGGATAATCGTATTCAACTCCTCTATATTCATACCGTAACGGGCAATCTTGCCGCGGTTGTACCTGACCACCAGTTGCGGAAGCCCCATCGCCTGCTCCACAATCACGTCGGCGGCACCGGGCACCTGCTCCACATAAGTCGCCACCTCTTTCGCCCGGGTGTAGAGTTCCTCCATGTCTTCGCCATACAGCTTGATGGCGATGTCCGCCTTGGCACCCGTCATCAACTCGTTAAACCGGAGCTGTATCGGCTGGCTGAAATTGAACTCCGCTCCCTCGACCGTCTCCAGTGCCTTCTTCATCTTCTCCACCATCTCGGCACGGCTGGAAGCCGACGTCCATTCCTTGAACGGCTTCATGATTATCATCACATCGGCATCTTCCACCGCCATCGGGTCGGTAGGCACCTCCGCCGTCCCTATCTTGGCAACGACATGTTTGATTTCAGGGAACTGCTCCATCAGTGTCTTCTGTGCCCGGCTGGAAAGTTCGATACTCTGCGTCAGCGAACTTCCGGCGGGAAGCGTCATCTGCATCGCAAAGTCGCCTTCATCAAGCGTCGGGATAAACTCCGCGCCCAACCGGGTAAACAGCAGCAACGAAGCCGCCAACAACGCAAAAGCGGAACCGACCGTCGCCCAGGCATGATGCAGGCAGAAACGCAGGCCGCGTTTATAAAACACATTCAGCTTATCGAAAAAACGGTCGGCAAAGGTCGGCTTTGCAGAGATAGTCCGTTTCAAAAAGAGCGAAGCCATCATCGGCACATAGGTAAGCGAGAGAATCAGCGCACCGATAATACAGAAGACCAGCGTCTTCGCCATCGGCGTGAAATATTTGCCTTCAATCCCCGTCAGTGTCAGGATAGGAAAGAACACAATCAGGATAATCAAAACGGCAAAAGTCGCACTGCGCACCACGCCGCTCGCCCCGGCTTCCACTTCCCGGTCCAGTTCAGCCTGCGTGAGTGTCCGCCCGGCAAGCCGTTTCGTATAGATATGCGCCAGTATCCCTTCAAGGATAACAATCGAGCCGTCCACCACGATACCGAAGTCAATCGCCCCCAGGCTCATCAGGTTGGCCGACACGCCGAAAACACGCATCAGGATGAAACCGAACAGCATTGCCAGCGGAATAACCGAAGCGACAATCAACCCGGCACGCACATTCCCCAGAAAGACGATCAACACCAGGAAGACTATCAGTGCCCCTTCAATCAGGTTGCGCACCACGGTCGAGATATTCCGGTTCACCAGCTCTGAACGGTTCAGGTAAGGTTCGACACTGACGCCTTCGGGAAGCATTTTCTGCACTTTCTCCACACGGGCTTCCAGTTCCTTCGTCACCACATTGGCGTTCGCCCCTTTCAGCATCATGGCAATGCCGCCCACACATTCGCCTTCGCCGTCTTTGGTCATCGCACCGAAACGTTTCGGCGCACCGAAGCGTACCGTGCCGACATCGCTGATATGGATAGGAATGCCTCCGCGGTTCGTAATCACGATGCGTTCGATGTCTTTCGCGTCGCTTATCATACCTTCCGAACGGATATAGTAAGCGCGGTTCGCCTTCTCGATATAACTTCCGCCGGTATTCTGGTTGTTGCTGCTCAGGGCGGAATAGACGTCGCCGATGGTAATATTCAGCGAATAGAGCGCATCCGGGTCGACCGCCACCTCATATTGTTTCAGATAGCCGCCGAAACTGTTAATCTCCACAATCCCCGGAATCCCCGAAAGCTGCCGCTTCACAATCCAGTCCTGAATCGTGCGCAATTCCATGGCATCGTAGCGGTCCTCATAGCCGGGGGCGACCTTCAGCACATACTGATAGATTTCACCCAGCCCGGTCGTTATCGGCATCAGTTCCGGCATGCCCAGTTCGACGGGAATCTCTCCGGCAACGGTTTGTATCTGTTCATTGATCAGCTGCCGCGCATCCAGTGTCGGGACACTCTCCTTAAACACCACCGTCACGAGCGACAGCCCGAAACGCGACACGGAGCGTATCTCTTCCACATTCATAATATTACTCATGGCAATCTCTATCGGGAAAGTAATCAACTGCTCCACCTCCTGCGGGGCAAGCGTCGGCGAGACGGTCACAATCTGCACCTGGTTGTTCGTAATATCGGGAACGGCGTCGATAGGCAACGTCAGCATGGCATAAATCCCCCCGATTAGCAGGAAGAGGGTCGTCAACCCGACAAACAGTTTTTTGCGAATCGAAAAATGTACTATGGCTTTAAACATCACTTTGTAATTTAAAATAACATTACAAAGCTAGCGGTCGCAAAAGAAGTAACCTATAAGAAAAGAATGAAGCTGACAGAATAGGAAGTGAAATGTACGAATCAGCTTTTAAACGGAAAAGGGAGAAAGGGCGTAAAGATAAAAATCCGGGAAAAGTCAGAGCCGCATATCTTCGCGTAAAGGGTCATACATGCGTTGTAAAAGGGGGTACATGTGTTTGGTCTGAAGACTAACAGGCTCCTGTGCGCGACTTTTCCCGGAATCTTTTTTAGGGGACATCATTCTTTTCATTGAAGTCGTCTGCCTCCTGGTTGCCGCCTTCAATGGTTTCCGTGACGTCTTTCACGTCGCCCGATGTATAGCTATCAGACAGGACAGAGGCATCCGAAGACATTCCTTCGTCGGTCAGTTCGGCACTCTCATCCCACAATGTTTTCATTATCTTTGTCATAACCATTGATTTTATTTTGTTAATACATTAATCTAACAAGACTGCCGCGCAAAAGGTTGAAGAAGGAAAGAAGTTTCTGAGAAATAAATGGCTTATTTCTCACAGAATCCTTTAGATACCGCCCGGTCCAATACGAACCGGCCGGTATTTGCACAAACACATTGACTTATCATTACAGCGTCGTATACACTATCGAATCCACCGCATGCGACAGGATATAAGCTGCCGGCGTTGCATTCGTTATGGAATACCCCTTCTTCAATTCCTCTATTGTATCCGCTTTACCTTTGCCCAATACAGGGACCAGCAACGGCGAACCGTTCAGGATAAGCGGGCCCGTCATCGTGATGCGGAACTGTCCCGTTTCCGGATGCTGCGATACCGCATAATTGCGGCTGTCGGTCAACAAGGGAAGATTGTCGGGGAAGATAGACGCCGTATGCGAATCTCCTCCTATCCCCAAGATGATACAATCGAAATAGGGAAACTGGCCGTGACGCGGCAAATACTCCTTCACAATACGCGAATAACGCATAGCCTCCGTCCCCGGTTCCCCTTCACCATGAATCCGGTGGATATGCTCGCGGGGAATGTGGAGCGGTTCGAACAACAGCTTGTTCGCATGACCAAAATTACTTTCCGTATCTGTCGGCGAAACGCAACGTTCGTCCACCCAGAAGAAACGCATGTTGTTCCAGTCTATCTTATCTTTATATTCGTCCGCCCACAAGGCAAACATCTGTTTGGCCGTTTCACCACCCGACAAAGCCAGGTTGAACGGTTCATCATCCTCTTTACGGGCCATATAATCCATCAACTGGCGAGTCAATGCCCGTAACGCATCTTTGTTGTCTTTGTAATTCTCTATTTTCATATGCTTCATTATTATCAGCCGCATGATTCGCAGGGAGCTCCCATCGAATCTGCGCCTAGCATCATTCTTTCTATCGGACCATTCTGTCCCGGCTCATAGAAGAAGAGATTCTTCGAACCCTCTTCCTTCCAATGATGCAGGATAGGGTCTATAAAACGCCAGCTTGCCTCCAACGCATCGCTGCGGGCATACAAGGTAGAATCTCCCAGCATAGCATCCAGCAACAAACGCTCGTAAGCATCCGGCAGGTGAGTTTTTGAAAGCGAGTCGTAACGGAATTCCATTCCGACTTGTTTCACGGTGAATCCGGCTCCCGGCATCTTCAGTCCGAAACGCAACGTGATGCTTTCGTCCGGCTGGATGCGGATAACCAGCTTATTGCATGAACTGCCCGAACATTGCCCGGCAAAAAGCTGATGCGGTGTCGATTTGAAATGGATGACAATCTCCGACGACTTCTCCGGCAACTTCTTACCCGTAAAGAAATAGAACGGGACACCGCTCCAACGCCAATTGTCAATGAAGAACTTCATGCCGACATACGTTTCGGTATTCGAATCGGGTGCGACATTCTTCTCCTCGCGATAACCGTCGTACTGGCCGCGGACCACCCATTCATTCATCTCACGAATCGTATAGGGACGGATAGCACGGAACACCTTCACAATCTCATCGCGAATCGGCTCCGGGTCGAACACGGCCGGAGATTCCATCGCCGCAAACGCCATCAATTGCATCAGGTGGTTCTGAACCATATCACGCAGGGCACCTGCCCCGTCATAATATTTGCCGCGATTTTCCACACCCAGCGTTTCGGAGGCGCTTATCTCGACCGAATCCACATAATTCCGATTCCAAAGGGGTTCAAAAATACCGTTGGAGAAACGGAGTACCAGGATATTCTGCACCGTCTCTTTTCCCAGATAATGGTCGATACGGTAAATCTCCTCCTCTTCGAAAATACGGCAGAGATGCTTGTTCAGTTCCTGGGCCGTCTCGAGGCTTGTGCCGAACGGCTTCTCCACAATCACGCGGCGCCATCCGTCTTCCGTCTCAGCCACATTCATGCCGTTTTCCTGAAGATACTTCGGTACCAACTCGTACATCAGCGGCGGAGTGGCCAGGTAATAGATAATCCTGTCCGGAATATTCTCCTGCTGCTGCAACGAATGGATACGGTCTTTCAGTTTTACATATTCGGCGGAGTTGGTTGAATCGAATGCCAGGTAGAACAGAATCCGGAGGAATTTATCCAGTTCTGCGCTGTTTGTTTCCTTATTTCCCCTTGCTTCCAGGATGTGTTTACGCTGTTCGGCACGGAACTCTTCGTCCGTGTATCCCGTACGGGCCGCACCCAATATAGCGAAATGTTCGGGTAACATATCGCCAATGAACAATTCAAAAAGTGCCGGAAGCAACTTGCGGCCTGTCAGGTCGCCCGATGCTCCGAAAATAACCAGGAGTTGACTGTCTGCTCTTTTCATCATCAAGTTCCTCCTTTATACTGTATAAGTTCCGGAAACTGTGTTACCGCCTTCGCCCGTCCAGTTGGTGTGGAAGAAAATACCGGGGTCACGGTCTACTCTTTCATAGGTATGCGCACCGAAATAGTCACGCTGTGCCTGAATCAGGTTGGCTGCCGAATTGAGTGTGCGCAAGCCGTCGAAATAACTCAGGGCCGAACTCATGGCTGGCAAGGCTACGCCACTCAGGGCGCCTTCTGCAACCACCTTGCGCCAGGAAGGCAAAGCGGCCTGTATCTTGATGCGGAAGAAGTCGTCGAACAGGAGGTTCGGCAACTCCGGAGCCTTCTTGTACGCATCCGTAATCTTCTGCAAGAATACGGAACGGATGATGCAGCCTTTACGCCATATCTGTGCAATCGTGCCGAAGTCGAGCTCCCATCCGTAACGTTCGGAAGCGCGGAGAATCAAAGAAAAACCTTGTGCATAAGAAATCAGCTTCGCAGCATACAAGGCCTGGCGAATCTCTTCCACATACAGGTTTTCACCCAGTTCGACAGGTTCGGGATATAAGTTGGAAGCCTCTCCGCGTTCAGATATCAGGGTCGATAGCATACGGGCATAAACGGCCTCGGTAATCAAGGTCAGCGGGTCGTTCTCGTCCATCGCAGCGATGGCACTCCATTTGCCGGTTCCTTTCTGGCTGGCAACGTCCAGGATTTTGTCCAGCAACGGTTTGCCGTCTTCGTCGCGGAAGCGGAGGATATTCTTTGTTATCTCAATCAGGAAACTGTCCAGTTCCCCTTTGTTCCATTCTTCAAAGACGACAGCCATTTCGTCATTATCCAGCCCTTTACGGTTCTTCAGCAAAGAATAGGCTTCGGAGATTAACTGCATGTCGCCATACTCAATCCCGTTATGCACCATCTTCACGAAATGTCCGGCACCGCCTGCGCCTATCCATTGGCAACAGGGAGTCCCGTCGTCGAGCTTAGCTGCAATACCTTGCAATATGTCCTTCACAATAGGCCATGCTTCGGGAGAACCTCCGGGCATCACGGACGGGCCGTGCAGGGCACCTTCTTCTCCGCCTGAAATACCGGAACCGACAAAATAAAGACCTTTTGCCTCCACTTCCTTCACACGGCGTTCCGTATCGTGGAAATCGGAATTACCACCGTCAATAATCACATCGCCGGGCGACATGTGGGGCAGCAGTTGTTCAATCATCTCATCGACCGGAGCGCCTGCCTTAATCATCATCATGATGACACGCGGACGCTTAACGGCTTCCACCAGTTCTTCGATAGAATGGGCCGGGATAAAATTCTTCCCCTTGCCGCGGCCGTTCACAAAACGGTCCACCACCCCTTCCTCACCGGGGAAACTACGGTTATATACAGCAACGGTAAAACCTTTGCTTTCCATGTTCAGAGCCAGGTTCTCACCCATAACGGCGAGACCTATCAGTCCGATATCTGCTTTTTTCATGTTCTGTTCTATTTTATATTTCGTTATTTTATCAATGCAAACAAATCGTTCAACGATTCACTCATCGAAGGATGCGTATAAATACTATCCCTCAGGAATGTGTAATCTTTTCCCGCCCGTATAGCCAGCGAGACGGTATTGATAACCTCCGTCGATTCGGCGCAGAACAGGGTACAACCCAGTATCTCGCCTGTTTCCGTATCGACAATCGCTTTCAGCAGGCCATCCGTCTGCTCGAAAGTACGTGTTCGCGGGAATGCAGCCGCCGGAATCCGTGCGATACTTATCTTTCTTCCCGAACGCAGGGCCTCTTCTTCTCCCATACCGATACGCGACAAAGGCGGGTCGATGAAAACGGAGTAAGCCACAGCTACACGGTCATCTCTCGTACGGCGTCCGCTACCGAACAGTTCATCCTTTATCACCCGGTAATCGTCCAGGGAGATGTAAGTGAACTGGAGTCCGCCTGTCACATCGCCCATGGCCCATATATCGGGCACGTTCGTATGCAGGTGTTCGTCTACCACGATTGCACCACGGTCGGAAACCTGTATGCCTGCGGCTTCCGTATTCAGGTCCGTCGTGTTCGGACGTCGGCCGGTTGCCAGCAAAACGGCGTCGGCGGGAAGTTGCCGGAGCTCTCCTCCCACATTCTCTTTATATGTTATAACAGCTTCGGCGCCATTGTGTTCAATCGACTGCACCAAAGCGTTCAGATGAATAGTAATTCCTTTCTTTTCCAATACTGTTTTTACCGCCTCGGCGATATCGCGGTCTTCACGGGCAATAAACTTGTCGCCCCCTTCGAGCACGGTTACTTCGGAACCGAAGCCGGCAAACATGGAGGCAAACTCAAGGCCGATGTAACCACCGCCTACAATCACCAGCCGGCGCGGTAGCTTATCCAGTTCCATGATAGAAGTACTGGTATAAACATACGGATTACCTTCCAGTCCCTTGATTGACGGAATAATGGTGGAAGCGCCCGTATTGATGAATATCTTTTCGCCCTCCAGGAGAAGGGTTTCATTGCCTGCTTTCACTTCTATTTCATGAGGAGAACGAAAAGAAGCGATACCGGTATAGACCGTGACGGTGTCTTTCGAATCGAGGTTATCGAAATTCTTTTTGCGTAAAAAGGCAGTCAGTTCCCTTTTTCCGGCAATAGCATTCCGGAATTCCTCTGCGTATTGCTCAAAAGAAGAGGGTTTCCTGTACTGAGTTACTTTCGACATGTGTACCAGCCTTTTTGTCGGGATACAACCTATATTGATACAAGTTCCGCCATACATACCAGCCGAACGTTCAATAATGGCCACGTTCCAGCCTCTTGTTCCCAACTCTGCGGCCAAAGTCTTGCCGGCCTTACCAAACCCAATGATTATCGCATCATACTTTTTCATCTTTCGTTTCTCCTCTTTTAAGTTAGTTATTAACAGAACATTCGTTTTAACCTAATTGTTCGTAATATTTATCTATATTCCAATATTTATTATCTATCAGCCTCCCCGCTTAAAACGCAAAGGATGACAATACAAAAGTAGAGAAAGCCAGTAGTTAAGGGAATGGTCATTTTTCCTATTGAGTTGGCAATTTGTCATTCACTGGGGAGCAAAATTCCGGACATGCCGAAACGGCTTCAGTTTCCTAAGCAGGAAACGCGAGTTTCTTCCGCAGGAAACTGGAGTTCCCCAGGCAGGAAATTACAGTTTCCTATGCAGGGAACTGGAGTTTCCCAAACACGAAACTACGAGGAAACTGTAATCAACTGAGCAATAACACACTAGTATAAAATTGAGAATAGTAAGAAAACAGGTTCTATTACCTCTTGACAGCCGAAATAAGGAGCATCATCGGCCTGCGTAATTCATCCCGCATACCGGGAATGATATCCAGTAAGGCAGGGTCGGGTTCCGGCTCTATCAATCCGGTTATTTCAAAGCCCGACTTAATCAATCCATTTACATAAGTAGTCAATGTCTTATGATACTTCACCACCTCTTCACCCAAAAAGACAGCACGGCGTTTTCCTTCCGTAAAATAACGGTCGACCATCCACAGAACGCGACATCCGGCAATAGCGGCTGAAGAACTCTTCGTCATCATATTTATTCTCTTTCATACCTTAAACTCTTAGTTTTAACAGAAATATTTCCACAAATACGGAGAACGGCAAAGATAGGCATAAAAACAGCCTCTTTCCCTCCCCTCTCTATTTATATTTTGATAACAATTAGACTATATATACAGAAATTTATCGTAAATTTGCGACGATTCTCTCATTTTGATAAGCAGAGAACTCATTGCAATAACCAATTTTACATGTAATGAAACAAGACAAGATCATTTTCGACATCATTGAAAAAGAACATCAGCGCCAGTTGAAAGGCATCGAGCTGATTGCTTCTGAAAACTTTGTGAGCGACCAGGTGATGCAAGCCATGGGAAGCTGCCTGACCAACAAATACGCCGAAGGTTATCCCGGCAAGCGTTATTATGGTGGTTGCGAGGTAGTAGACCAGAGCGAAACGATTGCTATCGAACGGCTGAAACAAATCTTCAATGCTGAATGGGCAAATGTCCAGCCTCACTCGGGAGCACAGGCAAATGCAGCCGTATTCCTGGCAGTTCTTAACCCAGGGGATACATTCCTCGGTTTGAATCTGGCACATGGCGGCCACCTTTCTCATGGTTCTCCCGTAAATAGTTCAGGTATCCTATATAAAGCAACAGAATATAACGTAAAAGAAGAAACCGGACGCGTCGATTACGACCAGATGGAAGAAGTTGCACTGCGCGAAAAACCGAAATTGATTGTCGGTGGCGGTTCAGCTTATTCACGTGAATGGGATTACAAACGTATGCGTGAAATCGCCGACAAAGTAGGCGCCCTGTTGATGATAGACATGGCTCACCCTGCCGGTCTGATTGCAGCCGGTTTGCTGAACAACCCGTTGGAATATGCACATATTGTAACTTCTACGACTCATAAAACGCTACGTGGTCCGCGCGGAGGTATCATCCTGTTAGGCAAAGACTTCGAAAACCCATGGGGAAAGAAGACTCCGAAAGGCGAGATCAAAAAGATGTCGCAGTTACTCGATTCAGCCGTATTCCCGGGAATCCAGGGAGGTCCGCTGGAACATGTGATTGCTGCTAAAGCCGTTTCTTTCGGCGAAGCACTGGAACCGGAATACAAAACATACCAGGCTCAGGTGAAGGCAAATGCGGCTGCTATGGCTAAAGCTTTTATCGATAAGGGGTATAAAATTATTTCCGATGGTACGGACAATCACAGTATGCTGATCGACCTGCGTAAGAAATTCCCTGAACTGACCGGTAAAGTTGCTGAAAAAGCATTGGTTGCTGCCGACATCACTGTCAATAAGAACATGGTTCCGTTCGACAGCCGTTCAGCATTCCAGACTTCAGGTATCCGTGTCGGTACTCCGGCTATCACAACCCGTGGTGCCAAAGAACCGCTGATGGCTGAAATCGTTGAATTAATCGACACTGTTCTTTCTGCTCCCGAATGTGATAAGACAATCACCGCTGTTCGCGAAAAAGTAAACAGCATCATGAAAGAATATCCAATCTTCGCATGGTAAAATACCTTGTATAGGGCCGGCACTAAACCGCCGTCCCTATACATTATATTATATATAGTATATAAAACCGTATAAGCGGCAAAAATATCTGTTTAACCGGAGTAAATACCGGGACGACCGCTAGGGCCGCCCCTACGAAAAACAAAATTCACAATTATCTATAAACTTATCTTTATAACATGAAGAAGCTCGTTTCAATGTGTGCAGGCGCAGCACTATGTATCCTTGCGTCATGCAGCGAAGGGCCTACAAAACAGATGCCTTATAATCAGGGTATCAATGTAATTCCCATACCTGTAAGTCTGACTCAGAACGAAGGAGTCTTTAAAGTTGGCAAAAATATGGCTTTCCAGGCTTCCACTCCGGAAGCAAAAACTGTGGCTGAATTTTTTGCTTCTAAAATGAATCTGGCAACAGGTTATCAGGTAACAGTCGGAGACAAAGAAGTTTCTAACGGAATTTCATTGCTCATCGACGAATCACTGGACGTAAATAACGAGGGTTACACACTCGACGTAACCGCCAATGGAGTTGTTGTAAAAGCTAAAACCCCACAAGGTTTGTTCTACGGTATGCAGACATTCATGCAACTGTTGCCGGCAGAAATCGAAAGTCCGGTTGTCGTAAACGGTATCGCATGGACCACCCCATGTGTTTCCGTAAAAGACGAACCGCGTTTCGGATACCGTGGCTTCATGCTTGACCCGTGCCGCCATTTCATCCCGGTAGAAAACGTAAAGAAACAGATTGACGTATTATCCTTGTTCAAGGTCAACCGCATGCACTGGCACTTAACAGATGACCAGGGCTGGCGTATCGAAATCAAGAAATATCCGAAACTGACAGAAGTCGGAGCAAAACGTATCGAAGGCGAAGGCACTGAGTACGGCGGCTTCTATACACAAGATGAAATCAAGGAAGTTGTGAAATATGCAGCCGACCGCTTCATCACAGTTATTCCTGAACTGGAACTTCCGGGACACGAAATGGCCGCTATCGCCGGTTATCCTGAATTGTCTTGTAAAGGCGAACCGGGTACTCCGCGTATCATCTGGGGTGTTGAAGACATCGTAATGTGTGCCGGCAAAGAAGAAACATTCAAGTTCCTGGAAGACGTGATTGATGAAATCGCTCCGTTGTTCCCCAGCGAATATTTCCATATCGGAGGCGACGAATGTCCGAAGATTAGTTGGAAAGAATGTCCGCTATGCCAGAAACGTATCAGGGAAGAAGGCTTGAAAGGCGACAAACAGCACAGCGCGGAAGAACGTTTGCAGAGTTACTTCGTACAACGTATGGAAAAATATCTTTCCGGCAAATACGGAAAGAAAATCATTGGTTGGGATGAAATCCTGGAAGGTGGTCTTGCACCGTCTGCAACTGTTATGTCATGGCGTGGTGAAGCCGGCGGTATCGCTGCTGCTAACATGGACCACGATGTGATTATGACTCCAGGAAGCGGAGGTATGTATCTTGACCAATATGAAGGAGACTACAAGATCGAACCGGTTACTATCGGCGGATTTGCTTCTATCGAAAAAGTATATAACTACAATCCGGTTCCCGATACGCTGGTTGCTACAGGCAAAGGCCAGCATGTGATCGGCGTTCAGTGCAACAACTGGTCGGAATATATGTACAACACCGATTTGATGGAATACCGTATGTATCCTCGTATGCTGGCTTTGGCTGAAATCGGTTGGTCACCGCTTACCCGCAAGGACTACAAAGATTTCGAACGCAGACTGGATAACGCATTGGTTCGCCTGGATGCACACAACATCAATTACTATATCCCGCAAGCAGAACAGCCGAACGGTTCATCTAATTTTGTCGCATTTACCGACAAGGCGTCTCTTGAGTTTAAGACTTCCCGTCCGATGAAGGTGGTGTACACAATCGACGGAACAGAACCGACTGCCGAATCAACTGTTTACTCTGCTCCTATCGAGTTCACAGAATCCGGCATATTGAAAATCCGCTCCGTATTACCTTCCGGTAAAATGAGCAAGACTCGTACAATCACCGTAGAAAAGCAGGCCCTGGCTCCGGCTAAGGAAGTTGCTAAAACAACTCCGGGACTGGAAATGCAGGTTACTGACGGTATGTTCCTTGAATCATCCAAGCTGGCTGACGTAAAAGAATGGAAGAAATCGACCATGAAAGATTTACGCGAACTTACCAGCGTTGTCAAGACCAGCGAATCGATGAGAGGCGTTAAACAGTATGCTGCCGTTGCAACCGGTTATGTAAATATTCCGGAAGATGGCGTTTACTATATCTCTTCTGACAACGAAGAAGTTTGGATTGACGGAAAATTACTCGTTAACAATGGCGGTGAAGTAAAACGTTTCTCACGCCACGATACTTCTGTTGCTTTGGCTGCCGGCCTGCATGAAATCAAAGTGGTATTCCTCGGACATATCATCGGCGGATGGCCTTCCAACTGGAATGACGGCAGTGTAAAACTGCGTAAAGCAGATGCAGAAAGATTCACCCGTATCACTCCGGAAATGCTGGTTCATTAATCACATTTTCGTAATCATAAAAAAGGCCCTGGACGTCACTGTTCAGGGCCTTTCTTTATCTTAATCGACTTTCATCTTCATAATGGTAATCGAGTTGGGCGGGAAAGAATAAACCATCGGTCCGCCCAGGGAGAAAGTGATATTTTTCGATACCGGAACAATCCGGGTCGGATTATCAAATGTATTACGCACCAAAGGCTCGCCGGTCAATTGAAGGATTTCCGCATCATTTTTGACACTAGCGCCTTTTATATTCAATTCCGTCTTTTCTTCATGTTGTGTCGTATTTACGACTTTCAGTATAATCGTATTGGTCTCCTTCTCCAATGTGGCGACAGAAACCAGCGACGGCAGCGGAGGCAATACAACCTCATGCACCAATTTATCATCGACATAACAACTTACGGCTTCATCCTTACAAACCACTTTCACATCATACCAGCGATTGCTTTCAAAAGAATAAGGTTCAGGAGAACGCAATGTGTCTTTAACCGCACCGGACGAACGATAGAACTCACAGGTTCCGGGAGCAATGGAAACTGCAATATGGTCGTTGGCCTCTCCTTCTTTTCCATTATCCCGCACACGGAGCTGAATCTGTCCGCTTCCTTTATTCCTTCTGACTTTCAAGGAAAAAGTGTAGTCGTGAGCTATCGAATCGCCCATTAATATATAGTTCCAGCGGTTGGCATCGGGAGTTAATGTACCGTTATTTACTTTCCAGCCTCCGGTCCTGACTATCGCATCCGTTACAGGTTTGCCATCAATCCGCACATCTTCAAAGTCATAACTGTTATCAAACAGTTCGATTCCGGCATATCCGAATGTAACCTGGGGCCTGCTGTATGTTTCTATTTCTGTTTTCAACAAATCATCTCCCCGATTATCTGAAAACATCTTCATCATATAATAAGAAGGAGACCCGATTGCACTGTTATTATTAAAAGAAATAGCCGGATATCTCTGAAAATCATAATTTACATTCCCCAATACCGGTGCATAGGCCAGGTGTTTTACCACTTCCGGACTACTCTCCACACCAAGCAGGAAACAGGCTTCTCCTATCGCCGCCCTCAAAGTTCCTTGTAAAGAGACATCTCCCATACTGAACTCACCGATGAAAACCGCAGGAAATCTTCTCAGATATTGCCCGGTCTCGTATCTGTCATGATTTGCGATAAGGAAATCTTCACCGGAATAAAAATGATAATCAGTCCACTCGTTACGGTTTTTCCCTGAAATAAACGAGCTCTTAATCACGGTAATTTCAGGATAAGCCTCATTAATAGCTTTTTTAAAAAGGTCAAAACGCTTTGAATATTCCTGCCCATAGTTCTCACTTCCAATCTCTATGTATTTCAAGTCAAACGGTTCCGGATGCCCATTCCTGGCACGCATAGCACCAAAAGTCGAATCAGCAGGCTGATTGGCATAAGCAATCGCATCCAATGCATCCTGAACCAACTTGTTCATAGCTGTAATATCCTCATAACGGGGCCGGCGGCTTTGGCTTGTCACCCCGCTATTAATCACATAAAGCGGTTCCGCATCCAAATCTTCGCACATTTGCAGATATTCATGATACCCCATACCGTTGGTCGAACCATACGCCCATATATTCCAGAAATTCCTGCGTGTAGAAATATCTCCAATGGTTTCATGCCAGACCGGATATGTTCCAGCCGTATAACCTTCTACAAAACTTCCTCCCGGAAAACGGACAAACTGGGGATTCAACGAGGAAATCATCTCCATTAAATCAGGACGCAAACCGTTAGGCCTGTCTTTCCATGTTTTTTGAGGAAATAGAGAAACCATATCCATCCAGAATACAATAGAAGTATCTGCTGTAATAGCCAAAACGGCATTGTTTGTGCTTTCCGAAGCGGTAAACGTATGTTTGTATTTCCTCCATTCATATATCGGAGAAACATCAAAAGTCTCACTCAAAGGTGTTTCTGCCACAGAATCACCTAAAAAGATACGAACCTTTTTAGGAATCATCGACCCGCCCTTCAAATATAAGGACAATTCATATTTTTCCCCCTCACGTATGGAAAGTCCATTATAACCGGTTGCAACCACGCCTCCTCTCCCGGTTTCCGAAGAAGCGGCAACAGAAACCAATAAAGAGCGTTTATTTTTATCATTAATCAACTCCTTATTATCAGGCCATATACTGGTATTTGAAGAAATTTTCCGCCAGCCGGGTGTTGAATCGGGACGAATAAAAGGAATCGTCCATCCGTTAGGCGTGCTTAATACATTTCGCTTGGCATCATAAGGGCAGTTTAAAGGAGGCACTCCATCCTCAAAACTGCGGTTTTGTATCATCTCCGCATATACTCCCCCATCAATGGCATGGTTTATCTCTTCAATTGTTACTCCATATAAATTTTTATTAACAGGAACAGAAAAGCCGTCCAAATCAATTATTATTGAAGATGTAACAGGCATTTCCGGCTGACAACCGGAAAGCATAGTGATAAGTATAATGCTTATATTTAATACTTTAAAGGGTATATTCATTTCTTTATTTATCAATTCAATATAACGACTAGATTTCGCCTTGCAAACTTAAAGAATAATTTTCATATATAACATTCTTTGGAGAAAAGACTATCCCCCTGTAAAAACCTTTGATTTTTATACGTTTTATTAAATAATTATTTTAATTTTGTGCATTGAAGCAAATAAAAACAGCACTAGTATATAAAAACATGAAACAGTCAATTCTATTGGTTGATGATAAGCCGGAGATAGCAAAGATTATAATGCTTTATTTATCTTCTCTATATGATGTTACATATAGAGAAAATCCGATTAAAGCTATAGCCTGGCTTAATGAAGGAAATATTCCTGACGGAGTGATATCCGATTTGAATATGCCCGAAATGAGCGGAGAAGAATTCTTATGTTATCTAAAGGCGAATGCTCTTTTTAATCACATTCCGGTATTGATTCTGTCAAGCGTTGAAAGTAGCGCGAACAGAATACGTCTTTTTGAAGAAGGGGCAGAAGATTTTATTCTGAAACCTTTTAATCCTGAAGAATTAAGGGTTCGGGTAAAAAGACTTTTGAGATAAATAACTAAACGCTAGGGTAAATAACAACATCTTGTATGGAATATATCTTTTGGGGACATAATATTCCTCTTGCCGCTCACTTACGTGAAACTTTGCAATGCAAAATCATCGAATGTATCACCTTCCAGCAGATAAAATCTTGCCTATCCAGTATTGAATACATCGATTTTTGTGTTTTTATGGAGAGGTCCGATATGGCAACAGATATACCAACTATTGCCCAACTGCATAAGTTATATCCTACCCTATACATTATTTTAATCAGTGAAACGTTAAGTAAGGAAGAGAAAATTCCTTATCTGAGAGCCGGCACTGATTGCATGATATCAAAGAACACCTCCAAGGATGATTTGCAGAAATTATTTTCTGTCATTATTGATTTCAAAGAAAAGGAAAAAGCCAGAAAAGATAATCAGATATCATCTTTGACAGAATTCAGGCTGCCTTTATGGAAGCGAACGTTCGATATCCTAGCTTCGGGGTCAGCTATTCTTTGCTTATCCCCGATACTTATCCTGACAGCATTAGCTATTCGTACCGAAAGTAATGGAAAGATTGTATACAAATCAAAACGTGTAGGCAGCAACTATAAGATTTTTGACTTTTATAAGTTCCGTTCCATGTATTCGGATGCAGACAAACGGCTGGCTGAATATCAGCAATTAAATCAGTATACAAAAAGTATAGCCGAAGAAGAGTTCAAAGACTCTTCTTCGGCCGCTGAGATATCTCAGCAATCCTCTTCCAGCGGGCATGAACAGGATATACTTTTATTCTCTGACAATTTAAGTACTTCCGAAAATAATTACCTGAAAACTAAACGAACCGAACGTTCTAACGCTTTTTTCAAACTGGAAAACGACCCACGAATCACTCGCGTCGGTCATTTCATTCGAAAATATAGTATTGATGAACTCCCACAATTATTCAACATCCTAAAAGGTGATATGTCTGTTGTAGGAAACCGTCCTCTCCCCCTCTACGAAGCCGAACTGCTTACAAGCGATGAATACGTCCAACGTTTCATGGCTCCGGCAGGATTGACCGGACTCTGGCAAGTCGAAAAACGCGGTGGTGCAGGAAAAATGTCTGCTGAAGAGCGGAAACAACTGGATATTAAATATGCGAAAGACTTTTCTTTTCATATGGATATGATGATCATTATAAGAACGTTTACAGCATTTATCCAAAAGGAGGATGTATAAATCTGATGAAAAATATTTTCATTATATTGTTACTGATAAATACTTCCTACTGTTTCTGTCAAAAAAAGAAAAGCAACTATTTTGACAAAGCTACAACAGTAGAAGTAACAGCCATGGCCAATGCAGACTCTATACAGGCCATGTTAGACGACTATGAACGGGTTCAACTTCCTCCCCTTTCTGCTTTCTTACAATCTGTTTACGATCATCCCTCTATAAAAATATATGAGGCCAAACGGGAAGAAGCTGATGCTGAAATGAAAGTGTCGAGGAGAGAATGGTTGGACTATTTCAGAATATACGGACAGTACCAGTACGGAAAGATCGTTCAGTTATCTACTACAAAAACAGTCGAAGATCCAATGTTTATGACTAGCCTGGGTAGTAATCAAAGTACATATAGCGCAGGCTTATCCATATCAATACCTTTCGGCGATTTGTTTAGTCACAGACAAAAGATAAGAGCAAAGAAAGCACATTTCCGTCAATTAGATTACGAGTACGAAATGTCAATAGAGGAACGAAAATTAAAAATATTGGAGGCGTATAACAATGTATTACAATCTTTAGCCACTCTAAAAGCGAAATCGGATGCTGCGGCATTGTATAACGCCCAAATGAAAATATCCGAACAGGACTTCATTAATGGGAAAATTGGTATTGGAGAACTTTCCATAGAGAAAGGAAGACGTACTAATGCAATCATCCTTTATCAGGAAGGACGAACAGCTTTACATAATGCTGTCACTCTACTAGAGATGCTCACAAATGTAAAGATCATAAACAGATGACTTATGGATATCACACTCTATATATCCCGTTTTCTACATCGCATTCGCTATCAACTAATATTAGGAACGTTAGTTGTCACAGCATTAGTTGCATACTTTACACAGTTCATGCAAAAAAAATATACTGTGAATACTTCTATCTATACCGGCATTACATCTAATACCGGATTAGAGAGTGAAAGTAAACCGGATTGGATGAGTGTAAACAATACCTTCGACAATTTGGTAAACCTTACTAAATCAAAAGGTACTTTAGAAACCGTATCAATGAAATTATTAGCATTGAATCTTATTAATGGAGATCCCAATGTAGATAATAAATATATAACTGCCAAAAACTATCATAACCTAGTTAGCTTTGTTCCTAAAGAAGTCCTGAATTTAATTGATAAAGATTCTTTTAAGAAAACGATAAGTAACCTTGAGAAATATAAGCAAAATGATACACATAATTTCTTGTATAAGTTATTTAACGGATTCACTCCTTACTATAGTTATGGTGCATTATCCCAAATCATTGTAAAACGCTTGGGTAATAGTGATCTGATTGATATTGCTTACACATCAACAGATCCAGGCATCACATTAACAACAGTGAAATTCCTTAGTGAAGAATTACGCATTTCATATAATCAATTAAAATATAAAACTGCTGACGACATCGTAAAATATTACGAGGATGAACAAAAGAGATTACAAAGCCAATTAAATAAACTTGAAAATGAACTTACTGATTATAACATTAAAAATAGCGTAATAAACTATCAGGAACAAACAAAAGCTATTGCCGGTTCTTTTTCCGATTTTGAGAATCGTTATGAGGAAGTAATTAGCAGAATCAATAGTTCTTCACAATTACTTCAAGGTCTTGAACAATATATGCGAGTTCGTGTCAAGCTGGTGCAGGCTAATGACGAGTTTATCAAAGCTTTAGAAGAAATATCTAAAATAAATGGAAAAATAACAGAAATAGAAATATTTACGACCGAAAATACTCAGGATGATGACCTGGAATTATTAAAATACAAAGAAGACTTAAAGAATGCGGAGAAAAAGGTTGCTACTCTGACAGAACAGATCAATAACTACAAAGAAAGTAAAGAGGGTATTTCTATTGACGGATTAGTAAATGAATGGCTAGCCCAAACTATTATTAATATCAAAGCTAAAGCAGAATTAAAAATATTAGACCAAAGGAAAATAGATTTTACTGAACAGTATAAAACCTACTCTCCCGTTGGAACCCAGATCAACAGACAAGAACGTGAAATCCACGTAACAGAAGAATCATATTTACAGGTGTTGCATGCTTTGAATATGGCAAAAATGAAACAAAAGAATTTACAATTAACTTCTGCCACATTAAACACAATATCAGAACCTACATTTCCTCTTTTCAGTGACAAAAGTAAACGATTATTATTGATCATTGCAGCATTTGCAGGTAGTATAATATTCATTATTGGTCTAAATTTAATTGTTGAGCTGCTAGACAGAACTTTGCGGGATGCAGAACGTACCCGGAGACTTACTAATATGACTGTATTAGGTGCGTTCACCGGTAATCAGCAATTGAAATACAGAGGATTTATAAAAGCCTGTAACAGAATATCAGCCGCCTATACTTGTAACCGACTGATGCAATACATGAAAAAAGGTCATACATTCCATATTAATATATTAAGTATAGAAAAAAAAGAAGGTAAAAGTTTTGTTTGCCAATATCTAACAGAATATTGGAAGGAGATCGGATTCAATGTCAAGCATCTAGTTGCAGGAAAAGATTTTCCAATTGATGCGAGTTATTTATCTTCTGGAGAAATCAGTTTCTACATGGGAGATAATGACCGTCCAGATATTCTTTTATTAGAATATCCAGCTATTAAAGATAATAGTCTACCTGTTAATCTATTAAACAAAGCAGACATAAATCTCTTAATTGCTAATGCTCGCAGAGTATGGAAAAACAGCGATGAAGAGTTTGTGAATTACTTACATGATATGGCTCAGGGTAAACCATTATATCTCTATTTAAATAATGCTTCACGTGAGGCAGTAGAAGACTTTACAGGTCAATTACCTCCGGAGACCTCTATCCGTTCACTTTCAAACCGCATTATTTATATGGGATTAACGGCAAGAAACTCTGCAATTAGAGAATAACATGGATAGTAATAATTACATACCTGTCGAAACTCGTTCTGTTAAGCTTCTCTATCTTTTAATATTGGTAGGATTAGCTGGTATTTTTATGGCCTTATTATCCATGAATATACCTCTATTTGCAGTAATTATTACATTTCCTTTTATATGTACCGGCGGAATTTTAATCCTGAGATATCCTCAGTTAATGTTATTCATCATCTTTACTATCAATTATTTCATACTCGGGATCACCCGCTATATACCAATAGAGGGAATCAGCATAATTATGGATATATTGTATGTCTTGACCCTCATATTGATTATTATACATAGCGCACTCTATCACAATGTCGAATGGAAAAGATGTTTTCATCTATTAAGTGCATTTTCATTATTATGGGCTTCCTATTGTATATTGGAGATTATGAATCCTAGTGCGGTATTAGATGGTTGGATTTTATCCAGAGGATTAATTATTAATGGGTTAATCATTACAGTACTAACCTCTTTATTATGTACAAAATATAAAATATTAAAAGCCCTCTTATTTACCTATTCACTTTTTACAGTATTAGCAATACTAAAAACATTTATGCAAAAATATATAGGCTTTGATACTTTTGAAACCCGATGGCTCAATAATGGAGGTGCGACAACTCATTTAATACATTCTGGCATACGTTATTTTTCATTTTTCACCGATGCCAGTAATATGGGTTCAAATATGGGAGGTGCAGGTATTGTTTTAGGTATAGCATCTTTACACATAAAAAATAGAACACTCAAAATTTATTATATAATTGTAGCTATTACATCTTTATATACTATGATGCTTTCCGGTACTCGGGGAGCCATAATCGTCCCTTTAGCCGGATTGGCCCTTTATACCGTAGTGAGCAAACAAACACGATCAATAATAACAGGAAGTATATCTTTAGCCCTAATTTATGTATTTTTTGCTTTCACGATGATCGGACAGAGTAATCCATCGATCAGAAGAATGAGAACAGCGTTTAAACCAAGTGAAGATGCTTCATACATCGTCCGCAAGGAAAACCAAAAGAAATTAAAGGAATATCTAAAATATAAACCATTTGGAGAAGGTCTGGGATTATCCGGTGACGGTTTGGGGTTAAAACTATCCAGGCGTTTCACAACTTCTATTCCTACCGACTCCTGGTACGTTAAAATATGGGTTGAAACAGGAATAGTCGGCTTAATCATATATATGGGAATGGTTCTTATTACTATAGGGCGTGGAGCATGGATTTTAATGTTCAATATATATGACCCGGAGCTTAAAGGGATATTAACAGGTTGGTTATGTGCAATATTCGGAATGTTCCTGAGCGCATATGGAAATTCATTTTGGGGACAATTCCCAACAATGGTCATAGCTTTTATGGGGATGAGTTTTATTTTGAATGGAAAATATTTTGACAAAGAACTTAATAATAAGAATAAAAAATAGACAAACTTCTAGCTGATAAAAATATGATAGAATTATTATTTAATATAAAGAACAACTGGATCGATAAACAGGAATATATATTCCTACTTATTGATGCCATCCTTTTTTTACTTTTCTTGATAGCAGTATTATATCTGTTTATATTCGCTGCCTATTCAAAAAAGAAAGCACCTTATACTTATCCTAAAGCAAATAAACAATGCAGGTATGCTATATTATTTCCGGCTTACATGGAAGATAATGTGATCGTTGATTCCATTCAATCATTTCTCAAACAAGATTATCCCAGAGATTTATATGATATAATTGTTGTTTCAGACCAAATGCAGGAAGAAACAATTTTCAAATTAAGAGAAATAACAGCTAAAGTCACTCAAATATCCGATCCGATGAGCACCAAAATTTATGCATTGGAGAAAGCTATCGAATATATTGAACAAGAAAAACTGTCTTTTGATATGGTGGTAATTCTCGATGCAGATAATGTCGTAAAACCAGATTTTTTACAGAAAATCAATGATGCTTTTTACTCCGGATGTCTAGCCATACAGACACATAGAGTTGCCAAAAATCGAGATACAAATACGGCCGTCCTTGATGCTGTTAGTGAGGAGATCAATAATTCTATCTTCAGAAAGGGGCATACACGTCTCGGTTTTTCATCCGGATTAAGCGGATCAGGCATGGCTTTTGAATACAGTTTATTTAAAAACATAATCCAGGGAATCGATAAAATAGGTGAAGATAAACATATGGAGCGTAAATTACTTTTACAAAATATATATATCGAGTATCTAGAAGATGTATATACTTTTGATGAAAAAGTAAGAGGTAAAAAAGAATTCTATAATCAACGACGTCGGTGGTTAGCCACCCAATTTTATAATTTATTTTCAGGAATATCCCAGTTACCAGGGGCCATATTGAGAGGAAAATGGGATTATTGTGATAAACTATTCCAATGGATGATGCCTCCCCGCATCCTGCTATTAGGATTTGTTATCCTTATTGCCTGTTTCCTGAGTGTAATTAACATATTTTTGTCAATCAAATGGTGGGGATTATTACTTTTTATCGGCATAACTTTCAGCCTGGCTGTTCCTGACTATTTAGTAGATAAACAATTTAAAAAGGCGATTATCAGTTTGCCTGTATTATTTCTTTTAATGTTTTTCAATCTTTTTCGATTAAGGGGAGGTAATAAACAATTTATTCATACAAAACACACTGTTAAAGATGAAAATAGCCATTGAAGCACAACGTATATTTCGTTCCAACAAACATGGGATGGACTTTGTTGCCTTAGAAAGCATACGGAAGTTACAAAAAATAGACAAAGAAAATGAGTACTATATTTTTGTAAGTCCAGGCAACGACCGCTGTCTGGAAGAAACTCCTAATATGCATATTATAGAAGTAAACTGTCCCACATATCCTCTATGGGAACAGATAGCCTTACCTCGTGCTGTAGCAAAGATAAAAGCAGATCTGTTACATTGCACTAGTAACACAGCTCCCATCTATTGTCCGGTTCCATTAATACTCACATTACATGATATCATCTTTTTGGAACCACGTCAAAGCGGAAATAAGTCATGGTACCAAAATATGGGATGGTATTATCGTCGATTGGTTGTTCCACGTATTTTACCTCTATGCAAAAAGATTATTACCGTTTCCAATTTTGAGCGAAAACGTATTCAAAATGCGTTACATCTACCTAATAACCAAATAACATCAATATATAATGGATATAGCCGACATTTCTATCCGATATCCGACATTTCTTCCGTTACTAGGAAATACGTAAAAGAGGATGAATATCTCTTTTTCCTTGGAAACACAGACCCTAAAAAGAATGTCCCACGCACATTAAAGGCCTACAGTCTATATCTAAAGAAATCTGATAAAAAACGTCCTCTTTTGATAGCTGATTTAAAAGAAGACAAACTGGATAGCATATTAAAAGAGCAAGGAATAGAAGATATCAAGCCTTATCTATATTATCCCGGATATATACCGAACAAAGATTTAGCTTATTTATATAATGGAGCATATGTATTTCTATATACTTCACTTCGAGAAAGTTTCGGTATTCCTATACTTGAAGCCATGGCTTGCGGAACACCGGTAATTACAGGCAATACATCCGCAATGCCAGAAATTGCGGGAGAAAAAGGCCTATTGGCAGATCCATTCAATGAGGAAGATATTTCCAATAAGCTACTTTTATTAGAAAATGATCATCTATATTACACTCAGCAGGTAGAATATGGCTTACAACGAGTAAAGAAATTTTCCTGGGAAAGTACTGCATTGTCTTTATTAGAAATCTATCAGAATATTTTAAAATAACACAATGAATAATAACCTTAAACAAAAGATAAAACAAAATGAGACATTAAAACATTTCGTTTTGTTTTTAATATCATCTCCTAAGAATCCTAAACCCAGAATTTGGGTTAAATGGTTCGTAAACCCTTTTTTCCATAAAAAAGGAAAAGGAGCTATCATTCGAAAAAGCAAATCAAGGATTGACGTCTTTCCTTGGAATCAGTTCATAATAGGGAATAATACTTTGATAGAAGATTTTACTACCATTAATAATGGAGCTGGTGATGTCATCATTGGCAATGATGCGAGAATAGGCATAGGATCAGTTGTAATTGGTCCTGTTAAGCTAGGAAATAAAGTTGGTTTGGGACAACATGTTTTCATTTCCGGCTTTAATCATGGATATGAAAATGGAAATCTTGATTCTAATGAGCAACCATTGATTAAAAAAGAAGTTATCATTGAAGATGATTCTCATATAGGAGCAAACTCTGTTGTAGTTGCGGGAGTACATATCGGAAAAAGATGTCAAATAGGAGCTGGAAGTGTTGTAACAAAAAACATCCCTGATTATTCGGTCGCAGTTGGGAATCCTGCCAAAGTTATAAAATATTTTGATCTCAAATTAAACAAATGGATTAATACAAAAAAGCAATGAAAACCATCAAAGAATATTTATATTACTTCATAAAAGTAAATTCAGAAAAATCGCATAGAGATTATTACCGTAACTATTATGCGAAATATTTAGATATGTATACATCATGCGAAGAGAAAAAAAGTGCAAATATCATTAAGAATGAAATAAGAATACTAAAAAAATATTGGAATACCTATCCTATTCAATATTTTAGGTATAACTTATACAGAAAAGACTGTACTCTAAATATTGAAGAAATGAAAGACTACATTCCTGATTATTTTGCATATTATTTACTATATCCAAAATCATTTAAAGATAGAAATATTTTATGCGAAGATAAAAAACTCATGCATATTATAAATACAGGATTAAACATACCACAACCTAATACATTATTTTTCACTGAAAATAATTTGAAACTGTCTACTTCGTTAGATTTAATAGACACAACAGATTGTTATAATTTAATCAAAAAATCAAATGCTAATAAAATATTCGTAAAACCGACATTTGGTGTTGGAGGAAAAGGTATTAAAGTTTTCAACAAAAAGGATAACATTTTTTTGGATCGTAATGACAATATTGTTTTAGATGAAAATTATATATCAGAAATAGCAAAAAACAGTTATATTATTCAGGAAGGAGTAAATCAACATACGGATATAAACAAAATTTATCCATATGCTATAAATACATTTCGCATAATAACAGAATATAATCAAGGTGAAGAACCTAAAATTATCTTTTCTCTTTTACGCATGGGATGCGGAGGAATGCAAATTGACAATGCCAGTTCTGGAGGTATCTATATCAAAATAAATTCAGAATCTGGATTATTAGGAGAAGAAGCAATAGCCGATAATCGAAAAACATATACAGAACATCCAGATACTCAATTCTTATTTAACAATTATAAAATCCCATTTTGGAATGAAATTATAAAATTTGCAAAAGATATTGCTTCTAAATATTCACCAATAAAATACATTGGATGGGATATTGCATATTCAGAATCAGGACCGATTCTCATTGAAGGGAATAATGGACCGGGTATAGAAATCATACAAGACCATTTCGGTGGTGTTAGAAAAAATTTTAATATAAATAATCCTAATGATTTTTGGTTTTCAAAAAATTACGGATTAAAAGATTTATAAAGTTCCCAATAAATAGATTATCATGAAATCACCCAAAGTAAGTGTAATAATCCCTGTCTACAATACCGAAAAATATGTAGAAAAGGCTGTGAAATCTATAATGGACCAAACATTAAAGAATATAGAAATTATTATTATTAATGATGGTTCAACAGATAATTCTTTATCTGTAATTCAAAAATTGGCGTATGAGGATGACCGCATACAAGTCTATAGCAAAGAAAATCAAGGTCCTTCTACTACACGCAATCAAGGAATAAGTATTGCTAAAGGAAAATATCTGTATTTCATGGACAGCGATGACTATCTTGAACCTGAAACTTTAGAATCATGTTTCTTCAAATGTGAAAAAAATGCTTTAGATTTTATTTTTTTTGATGCTGACATTCTTAATAAAGAAGCAAATTTTGATATTCATATCAATTATCAGCGTAAAGATTGTACTAACCCTGATATCCTATATGATGGCGTACAATTATTTACACTCTTGGTAGAAAATAGCAAATATTCTCCGTCTCCCTGCTTAAATCTTATAAACACAAAATTTCTAAACGAGATAAATCTTCGTTTTCTTCCCGGAATTATTCATGAAGATCAATTATTTATAACCTTATTATACTTACAGGCAAAACGAATTATGTGCATACATGAAGATTTTTTCAAGAGAAGACTTCGTTGCGACTCAATTATGACGAGTAAATTCTCATTGAAAAATATGGATAGCTATTTCATCATTACTGACAAATTATTACATTATGCGTCCAATCATATAGAAACACAAAACATAATCGATAAGTACTTGTCTAAAATGCTCAATGCCGCAGTGTGGTTATCTTACAAAATGCCATTCAAGGACCGCTTATACATCACTAAACATTGTATCAAAAATTATACGAAGTATGTTTCTCGGAAAAATCTAGCAATTTTACTATTTAAATCATTTTTCAAAAAGTAAATCATATGACTTCCACTAAAAAAGAACTTCTATCCGGTGTTTTCTATACCGCAATAGCTAAATATTCAGGAATAATAGTATCCTTAGTCGTTGCAGGGATACTTGCCCGCCTTATAGATCCGGAAGACTTTGGTGTAGTGGCAATTGCTACTGTGATTATTTCTTTCTTTAATATATTCAGCGATCTCGGAATAGCACCGGCAATCATACAGAATAAAACACTCTTAAAAAAAGATTTCAGCAATATCTTTACCTTTACACTTTGGTTAGGTATTAGCATAGCCATTTTATTTTTTTTATCTTCATGGCCCATATCTCATTTTTACAACAACAATACATTATTAACTATATGCCAACTGCTATCATTAAACTTATTCTTCGCATCAGCCAATATTGTGCCTAATGCATTATTGTTTAAGAAAAAGGAATTTAAGTTCATTGCATACCGAAGTTTAACAATCCAAATTATCGGAGGCAGTATGGCCATCATTGCAGCTCTTATGGGAGCCGGGTTATATGCACTGGTCATTAATCCCATATTGTCAAGTATATTATTATTCATTATTTCTTTTCGGAAAAACCCACAAAAATTATCTCGGACATGGGGTATTCAATCCATGAAAAAAATTTTTAGCTTCTCAGCATACCAATTCATGTTTAATGTGATCAATTATTTCAGTCGTAATCTGGATAAGCTATTGATCGGAAAATATATGGATATGGTTGCGTTAGGATACTATGAAAAATCATATCGGCTGATGATGTTACCTCTTCAAAATATTACACATGTCATTTCACCTGTAATGCATCCTATATTTTCAGACTTTCAAAATGATTTGACAAAATTATCAATTTCATACAATAAGGTAATTCGCTTTTTGGCATTTATAGGATTTCCTTTATCTGTATTATTATGTTCTTGTTCCAAAGAAATCATATTAATCATTTTTGGAGAACAATGGATGCCTTCTGTTCCTGTATTTCAAATCTTATCCATATCAGTCGGTATACAGATCATCTTATCGACCTCCGGTTCTATTTTTCAAGCGGCAAATGATACTAGAAGTTTATTTATATGCGGTTTATTTTCTACACTACTCAATATTATAGGTATATTGACCGGTATATTTTTTTTCAAAACCTTGGAGGCTGTAGCATGGTGTATATGTATTACATTTACAATCAATTTTGTACAGTGTTATATATGGATGTATAAGATTACCTTTAAAGAAGATCTTTGGAAATTTTGGAAACAGTTTTTGTCCCCTACTCTACTTACAGGTATATTAATAGTTTGTTTATTACCTATCTATTATATTTCAGATAAAAGTTCCATATATGCCAGTCTGCTATTAAAAGGTAGTGTATTCACTATAATTTATGTTGCATACGTGCAAATAAGAGGAGAATATAATATTATTAACTTTATCAAATCGAAAATAAAAAAATGAAAGTATTATTCCTCATATACCATGGTTTCAGTGAAACAAATGGCATCAGCAAAAAGATATATTATCAAGTAGATGCCTTAAAAAATTGTGCTTTAGATGTACGTACCTGTTATTTGTTAGAATCTGATAGAAATAAATACAGGATGATTGATAATAATATTTTGAGAGATTACGGACAAGGTGTAAGTAGTAAAATTTTAAAACGAGTTGAATTTAATTCTATTGCAGATTATGTAATTCGAGAGGAAATTCGTTTTGTATATATTCGCTCTGATCACAATGCCAACCCCTTTACTATTAATATGGTAAAAAAAATGCACAAAGCCAATATTCGTGTTGTAATGGAAATACCGACTTACCCATATGACAATGAATACTCTAGCTTTTACGGAAAGATAATATTGTTTATAGACAAATGTTTTAGAAAAACTTTTGCTAAATATTTATATCGCATTATTACTTTCTCTGATTACAAATCTATTTTTGGGACTCCAACTATTCAAATATCCAATGGCATAGACTTTCGCAAAATAAAGCTAAAGCAAAACATCAACGATACATCCCATGAACTTCATCTGATTGGAGTCGCAGAAATACACTACTGGCACGGATTTGATCGCCTCGTACAAGGTCTTGTTGATTATTATAAAGGAAACCCTGTTTACAAAGTTTTTTTTCATATTGTTGGTAACTTCTTTGGAGAAAGAGAAAGCAATGATATTGTACCCTTGATTAGCAGACACCATTTAGAACCCTACATAATTCTACATGGAGCAAAACATGGAGGAGATTTAGATCTGCTTTTTGAACAATCTGATATGGCGATTGGCAGTCTTGCCCGCCACCGTAGTGGCATAACAAACATAAAAACATTAAAAAACCGGGAATATGCAGCTCGTGGATTATCTTTCATTTATTCAGAACAAGATAGTGATTTTGAAAATAAAGCCTATATTTTAAAAGTACCGGCAGATGAAAGCCCTATTAATATAAACAAAATAATAGATTTCCATAAAAGACTAAAGCTCAATCCATCAGAAATAAGAAATTCAATTCTTTCACTTTCATGGGAAGCTCAAATGGATAAAGTTTTAAAAGCGATAGAAAAATAATTCATCAAAAATTAAATGTATGGGACATCGTACACCAATAGATCAAGAAAATATAATTCTAAATGAGGATGCAATAAAAAAACTCATTGAAATTCAAAGTATCTAAATATTATATTTACTTTTGTAAAAAAAGAAAATGAACCTTCTATTTCAATTGGATACATTCCTGTTCATCATCACTGCGATATTCACAGGATATAATCTTTTTTTCACTTTGGCCTCTTTTGTCAAAAGAAAAAAAGGAAAGACAGACCATGTTAAAACACAAAGCATTGCAGTTATCTTTGCTGCCTATAAGGAAGACCAGGTAATAAAAGAATCTGTTGAAAGTTTTTTGAAGCAAGATTATCCCCAAGATAAATTTCAGGTAGTAGTGATCTCTGATCATATGGAGGAGGTAACCAATCTCGCTTTGGGGCAATTGCCAATAACTCTTTTTACTCCTGACTTTCAAGAAAGTATGAAGCATAAATCCATATCTTATGCATTAGATCACCTGGATGGATTTGACCGGGTTATTATTATGGATGCAGATAATATTACCGACACAGACTTTCTGAGCCGCATAAACCAAGCCACACAAACAGTTAAAGTATTACAGGCCCACAGAACCCGGAAAAATGAAAACACATCCGTTGCCGTGTGGGATGGCATTTCAGAAGAGATAAATAATACTATATTCAGAAAAGGACGTGTGAACGTTGGACTATCATCAGCTTTGATCGGTTCTGGAATGGTTTTTGATTTTGAATGGCTGAAACAACATATGCATGAGTGCAAAACCTTTGCGGAAGACAAAGAACTGGAAGCCATCCTGGCCAGAGACAACATATTCGTAGATTATAGTGATGATATATATGTATATGATGAAAAGACCGCCAGACAAGACATTCTGATCAGACAACGGTCAAGATGGTTCCATGCTCAGATTCTTGCATTTTCCCTGATAACAAAGGATTTTAAAATAAGAAAGTTAAATCTGTCATATATTGACAAGGTCATCCAATGGATCCCTTTCCCCAGACCAGTTCGTTTTTTGCTGATATTCCTGATGATACTCTTCTGGTCTGTCGTATCGTTTCCCGTTGCAATTAAATGGTATTGCCTGCTAATCATCAAAATAGGAACATATCTCTTAGCAATACCCCGGAATATGTACACCCGGGACTTTTTCGTCAGCATAACAAAACTACCATCAATGATGATAGCGCTGTTACGCAGTTACACGGCTTCGATTTGCCGCGTAAAAAAGAAAGACATGAGTTTCAACAATACACCGCATCATATCACTAAAAAGAATAATCATGAATAAAAAAGTCTCCATAATCACTGTTAATTATAACGGGGTCACAGATACATGTGAAATGATTGAATCATTAAAACAGCATGAAAATTATCCTTACGAACTGATTGTTGTGGATAACGGTTCAGCCAGTTTGAATGATTACACTTTGTTAAAAGAAAAATATCCTGATGCAAAAGTAATACGAAACGATATAAACCTCGGATTTGCAGAAGGAAATAACATCGGTGTCAAACAGGCAACCGGTGATTACTTGTTTTTCCTGAATAACGATACGATCATTACCCGCCCCATTCTTGAGATACTGGTAAAACGGCTGGATAGTGATGAAAAAATAGGATGTGTCTCCCCTAAAACGACTTTCTGGCCGCAAAACAATAAACTGCAATATGCAGGAGCCACTCCAATGAGTTACATAACACTCCGTAACGAGTTCATTGGCTACTCACGGGAAGACGACGGAAGGTTTGATGTCCCGCAGGAAACAGCCTTTGCCAATGGAGCAGCCATGATGATCCGGACGGCTGATACTCAAAAGTTCGGTTATATGAGCGAATACTATTTTTTATATTATGAAGAACTGGATTGGTGTACTTTCATGCATAAAGCCGGATTTAGTATCTGGTATGAACCTCAGGCTATCGTCGGACATAAAGAAAGTGCCAGTGTCGGTCTGCAAAGTCCGCTACAAGTATATTTTCATACCCGCAATCGTTTGATATTTGCCCAAAGGACATTGTCTGACCCATTTGAAAGGAAATGTTCATATCTATATCAGCTTTTTGTTGCTTTACCTAAGCACTTTCTGACTTATTTATGCCAAGGAAAATTCAAGCTGATACTTCCTTTGCTTAAAGGAGGAATAGACGGAATCTCTTTTATCAGATAAATAAATATAAAACCATGCAAGAAGTATTTTACACTGTAATCGAATGGCTATTTTGGATCGGTATCTTTATAGTCTTCTATACCTATCTGGGATACGGTACATTATTATATGTATTAGTAAAAGTAAAAGAACTCTTCAAAAAACCCATAAGCATAGGATTGCCTAAGCCTCTTCCTGAAGTTACCCTCTTCATTGCGGCATACAATGAAGAAGACATCGTTGCATCCAAGATGGAGAACAGCCATGCCCTTGCCTATCCGACTGATAAACTGAAAATCGTTTGGGTTACAGACGGGTCAAACGACCGTACGAATGAACTCCTGAAACAATACCCGGAAGTAACCGTGCTTTTCCAACCGGAACGAAGAGGTAAAACAGCCGCCCTGAACCGAGGTATACAATATATAACAACGCCCTACGTCATCTTTACGGATGCAAATACCATGCTTAATAAAGAAGCCGTGCATGAAATTATCCGCCAATTCTCCAATCCGGAGGTCGGCTGCGTAGCCGGAGAAAAAAGAGTGGAAACAAACACTGCCCATGGAGCTACGGCGGGAGAAGGCATTTACTGGAAATACGAATCAGCCCTGAAAGCATTAGACTACCGGTTGTATTCGGCTGTCGGAGCAGCAGGAGAGTTATTTGCCGTACGGACGGAGTTATTCGAACAAATGCCGTCAGACACCCTTCTTGACGACTTCATTCTTTCATTACGTATTGCACAAAAAGGCTATAAAATAGCCTATTGTAAAGAAGCCTACGCTACCGAAACCGCTTCCCTCAATATGAAAGAAGAAGAAAAACGCAAAATACGCATTGCTGCCGGAGGATTGCAATCTGTCTGGCGTCTGCGAAACCTGTTCAACATCTTCCGTTATGGTATGCTTAGTTTTCAATTTGTGAGCCATCGTGTCTTACGATGGACCATTACACCGGTCATGTTATTTCTTTTAATACCATTAAATATAATATTAGCCTGTTATGGTAAGTTTACTTATATATTTTTACTACTTTTACAAGTCGCATTCTATATAATGGCTTATGCAGGTTATATGATGGAACAGAAAAATGTTCGAAACAAGTTGTTTTTTATCCCCTACTACTTCTCTTTCATGAATATAAATGTGATAAGAGGTTTTTTCTATTTAGCTGGAAATAAAGGGAATGGAGCATGGGAGAAAGCAAAAAGAATTCAATAAAAAAAATAATTCTAAAATGTAACAAGGAAAACGCCTGTAAATTCAAACATTATTAATATTTTTGCGTACGCATAGTGATTGAATATCAAGAAAAGTTTAAATTTGATATGGATAATTTAGCAGCAGGATATACAGTATTGATCGTTGACGATGTACCAACCAACGTCATGTTAGTACAAGCTATATTAAAAAAAGAAGGCTACAGGCTATTAACCTGTGACAGCGGAGCCAAGGCTTTACGTCTGGCACATGACAAGCACCCTAATCTCATACTATTAGATATCATGATGCCGGAGATGGATGGATACGAAGTATTACAGCATCTTAAAAGCAATCCGGACACAAACGATATACCTGTTATTATCATGTCGGCCCTGAGTGATATGCAGAGTATAGTAAAAGGTTACCAACTCGGAGCAACAGAATATGTGACGAAACCGTTCCAGAGAGAGGAATTGGTTAAGCGCGTAGCCCACCGTTTCGAGTTATTCAGCATTAAACGAATTAAGCAGGAACTGGAAAACACCATAGAATCCCGTGACACCCTTTATTCCGTTATCGCCCATGACCTGCGTTCGCCTCTGGGTTCTCTGAAAATGATGAACAATGCGATCCTTATGATGGTAGATAAGGACCAGGTAAGTCCGGAAGTATTTGAAATGCTCCAGATGATGAACAAGACATCGGAAGAAATCTTCCTGCTGTTGGATAATTTGCTTAAGTGGGCCAAAAACCGTCTGAAGAAACAAAACGTATATAAACAGGAAACTGATATAAACAGTCTGGTTTCAAGCACAGCAGAAATATATATCCCGATGGCTACCCAAAAAGGACTGACTATCCAATTACAGGACATGGACAAAGAATTATCCGGTTTTGTTGATATAGATATGATCAAAACAGTCATCAGGAACCTTATTTCAAATGCTATTAAGTTCAGCTTTGAAGGCGGAACAATTACTATCGGTTCCAAGATAGAAGGAGATCATGTTGTTATCAGCGTCAAAGACTCCGGCAAGGGGATAAAGAAAGAAGACCAGGAAAAGTTGTTAAAACAGAATACTCACTTCACGTCCTATGGAACGAATAATGAAAAAGGTTCCGGATTAGGTTTGATGCTTTGCAAAGACTTTGTTGAACAGCATGACGGAAAGCTCTGGTTCGAATCGGAAGAAGGTAAAGGTTCCACATTCTTCGCATCCCTGAAAGCGTTGAGTAAAGAATAAAAAGAAACTATATAATGAAAAAGGGAAGGTTCGTCACCTTCCCTTTTTCATTATAACCCGATTCAAATCTGAAGCGAACCGCTTATATTCAATATCCGGGATGGTTTCCCCGGAGGAAAGAACAACTAACGAATGATCCGGATATCCATTTCTGTAAGCCGGATGGGTATGAGGATACGGATTTTCTACAAACCCATGTAACTGATAAAAATGCAGGCGGGCAGCAGAGACTTTATCCGTAACAGGGTCTATTTCTAATAATACACGTCCACTTTCCTGTTCTATCAGATTCCTCAGAATCAAACCTCCCAGACCTTTCCCCCGCTCATTCGGATGGATTGCAAAATGTTCCACATACGTATAACTGTCGAATCTCCAATAAGCGATAAAACCCAATAAAAGATCATTGACCGGATCAATATAACAATCCAGATGATACCGGCTGTCTGAAAACGCATCCTGTTGCTGCTCCACAGTCCGTTGTTCATAGATTGGGAAACTTATATCATATATGTTTCTAAAAGCAGTATACCGCGGATGATCCGTTGCTGTCAATCTTATAATCTCCATCTTGTTTTTGTTTTCTTAAACGGATACAAAGATAAAAACTAATGCTTTCTAACCTGCAAGCTATTGTATTCAAATATAAACATACAACCTTGATACTGTTTCATAGTAATGAAACAAATGTTTCTCCCTAATGAAACAAGTGTTCCAATAGGGAGAAACAGATTTTACTTAGTATGTATTTTACCAGAGGTCTGTATGTTAACGTTTTTAGTTGACTACTTTCAGTCTTATATATATAAAAGGTTGACTCGGTTTAAACTTAATAATAATAACGGTTGACTTATTTCTTGCTTATTTATGAAACAGGTTAACTCTACCTGCCAGTTTTTCGCAAAAATAATCAAAATCTCTATTCACCCCAAACGGGTAATGAAAAAACCACCGCGGAGGTTTGCCATACGGCTGGAGGCGCGAAGCCTCCAAAGAGTCTTAGGTTATAATCAGTCCTTACTTAATGGAAGATCTATCCTGTCATCCCCATCTCTTTCAGCCTTTTAATAGCTCTCTCACGGTAACTTATCCATCTTTTCTTCAGCTCTCCTTCACCTTCGGCGGCCTCGGAAGGTGTCATTCCGTCCAGGCTCCAGTGAGGGCGTTCGTGATTGTAAAACTCCACAGCAACTTTAACGGCTGCCTTTACTTCCCGGATTCGATAGAAT